>DATGCB010000086.1:0-3256 GCA_035312365.1 Eudoraea sp.
TGACACGTTCAATTTTTTTACCGAAAAAATAGCTGTCAACGCCAAAACCTCCGGTGCCATCGAGGAGTGATTTTCCCTCTGCGATTTCCGACTTGTACCTCGCTGTAATTTCGGATGAGGTTTGTTCAATTTGACGGGCATTTGGATAGTAGATATTTTCCGTTGCAAACCAGGAAGGTAGTTTTAGCCTGCATTTCTCCTTACAGATGAGCTGTTGTGCCAGTTCCCTGGAGGAAATTCCATCAAAGCGACTTTTTTTAAGCGCTACTGACATGATGTCAGTAGTTAAGTTTTTATTTATAAAATCCTGTACACCAGTATTTAAAATATTTTTATTCAAAGTAAAACTATAAGTTTTCAGTCAGGCTTTTCACGATCTTGTTTTCCGCTAAAAATTCCTTGAGAATCACTTTAATTGCCGTATACCCGGGGATGGCAACGATCATTCCCACCACTCCAAAGAGCAATCCCGCTATGATAATAATAAGAAAAATTTCAAGGGGGTGCGATTTCACACTGCTGGAAAAAATAAAGGGTTGCGAAAAGAAATTATCCACTAATTGACCCACCGTTAACCCGATCAGAACATACCCTGTTTTAGGAAGGATAACCGTACTGAAATCTTCTCCTAAAAAGCTGGTCATCGTTAGAAAAATCATGATGCCTGCTCCTATGACCGGGCCCACATATGGAATAATATTAAAAAGGGCACACAGGAAAGCGATGACCACGGCATTTTCTACCCCCACCAATAAAAGGACAACAGTGTAGATAATGAACAATATAAGGATCTGCAATAGGAGGCCCACAAAGTACCTGGATAAAAGCCCATTGATCTTGTCGATTGATTTTACCGTTTTTCCTTCCCGGCTGTCAGGCACAAAGGTCAGGATCCCCCGTTGAAAAAGTTTGCTGTCCTTTAGAAAAAAGAAAGATATAAACAGCACCGAGAACAACCCGATACTCACGGAACTGAGCACGGTAACAAAAGAATTGAGGATGTTTGGGATAAAGCCGATATCCAGGCCTTCAATCACATTTTGTTCGAGATCCGACTTTTGGATCATTTCGTTGACTACTTCTGGGGAAGCCCCGAAATACTGGGTTACTTCCAAATAGATTTTATTAAAACTCTTTTGAAGCTCCTCGATATTCAGCAGTGATAAATTCTTGCCCTGTTCCGTAATGAGCGGCACAAATAAGGAAATAATCCCTGCCAGCAACCCTACCATTAAGATCATCGTGGCAATCACAGCCAGTGTATTGGGAAATTTTAATTTCCTCCTTAAGAATAAGACCAGGGGTCTGCCTATGAGTGCGGTAACCGCCGCCAATGCCAGGTAGGCCAGAACGGATCGTATCTCATAAAGAAAGTAAAGTACCAGGCCAATACCCACAAGGATACCGGCGGCCCTGAGAATGCCCTGTGAGATTGTTTTTGCGCTCATTTCTTAATTTTTGAATGCGTATTGAATAATATTAGCTCCCATTTGCAAAGCTTTCTGCCGCACATCCTGCGGATCATTATGCACGGCCGGATCTTCCCATCCATCCCCCAGGTCACTTTCATAGGTAAATAACAACAGGAGCCGGTTTTCGTGGAAGATCCCAAAGGCCTGAGGCCTTTTACCGTCGTGTTCATGAATCTTTGGCAACCCTTCCGGGAAGTTAAATTTTTGAGTAAAAATCGGATGATCTCCGGGCAGTTCTACAAGTTCCTTATCCGGGAAAACCTTGGGGAGCTCCTTTCGGAGATACGGTTCCATTCCATAATTATCATCTATGTGAAGAAAACCTCCCGAAAGCAGGTAGGTCCTTAGGTTACTGGCTTCTTCCTGGGAAAAGTAAATGTTCCCGTGGCCAGTCATATGCAAAAATGGATACTGGTAAATTGCGTTGCTCCCTACCTCCACCGTTTTGGGTTTTTCACTGATTTCGGTGTCTATGTTTTCATTGCAGAATTGAATCAGGTTGGGAAGTGCTGTGGGGTTTGCATACCAATCGCCACCACCATTATATTTTAAAATGGCAATTTCCTGGGCGGCTCCGGTTACAGCGCAAAAGAATACAAGGAGTAATGTAAGCTGTCTCATGAAAATCCGACGGAATAACAAAATTCAAATGTAGCAATAATCGTGGGGAAAAGAATATTTATCACCGCATTAGTTTTAGGAATGGTAGGTGTGATGGCCTTTGTGGAGATGCCTGTAAATGAAGGTGTAATAGGGACCAATGTTACGAATAAAGAAGGTTTTGACCCGGTCGTGGTACTCGAGTTATTTACGTCCCAGGGTTGTTCAAGTTGCCCGGCAGCCGACGCTCTTCTAAATAAAATAAAGAAAACGGGGGACCCCCGTATTTTCACCCTTTCCTACCATGTTGATTATTGGAACTATATAGGCTGGGAGGATCCCTTCAGCAAGCCGCAACATGCCGGAAAACAAAAAATGTACAACCTAAAATTCGGAAACAGTGGCAATTATACGCCTCAAATGGTTATCAACGGAAGAGAACATTTTGTAGGCTCAAATGGGGCCAGGTTAGTAGAGAAGGTCAAGGCGTACAAAGAAATCCCTGCATCGAACTCCATTGGAATCCGCGACATACTCAAGGGATCGGGCCACCTGAGTTTCCGATATGAAATAGAAGGCGAGACCGAAGGTAAAAATATCAGGGCTTTGCTGGTCCTTGACGAACGGACGACGGTGGTAAAAAAAGGAGAGAACAGAAACCGGACACTTGTCAACAGCAATATTGTGGTTGCAGAAAACAGGGTGGGTATTGGGCAAAAAATTGGTTCGATGCAAATAATGGTACCGGAATACATCCTGCCGAAGGATACGATTCAATTGGTGGTCCTCGTAGAAACGGACGATTTTGATATTACGGCCGCCGTGAAATCAGGGGTCGGACCTTAACAGGATCATACAAGTTAATGTTGTTGTTAATATTCCGCATTTTTTCAATATAGCATTGGAGGAGTGCGGAATTTATTTTGACCTGATTTGTAAAAGGAGGCATCTGCCACTATCAGCGTTAACCCAGGCACAACACCCCCGTGCTGCTACGTGCCTTTTGGGTGGCAGTTTCCCTGCTCATCTATAGGGTATTAATGAGATTAACCGTGGCGCATGCCACGATAGCGGCCGTTTCCGTCCTTAAACGGGCTTCCCCCAGGGATACGGGTAAAAACCCATGTTCATAGGCCTTATGTATTTCGGCAGGAGAAAAATCACCCTCGGGGCCGATCAGGATC
>DATGCB010000087.1:0-23697 GCA_035312365.1 Eudoraea sp.
CGGGTGTTGTTCCGATAGCGGAAGAAGCTATTACGTTGGGGAACACCCCAGTTGTGGAGCAAACGTAACAGGGCCCGGATTTACCAAAATTACCTTAACTGCAGATGAAATAAATGACTATGTTCAGCGAATTGAAGAATACGTTTGGTTCTACGACAATGGCGTGTTTGATGCCCAGGGCATTGAGGATAAGAAAAACTGGTATTCCTTCGACACTAATTTTTGCACAAAAGTACTGTCATATTTATACTCTTATGAGGTATACGGTTCCCTCAACGATACCCCAGTGGGCACGCACGATTTTACACCGGGTGCTTCTCACATCAACCTGGACCTGAGAAATTGGCAAGGCCCATACAGGATGCCACGGAGTGCGGATATCGTATATACCTGCCATACCTTGCTTCTTATTACGGAGAGTGAGGGCATTGACAAGTTTACTTCAAGGTACGAGGATTACACCACCGCGTTGCCCGAGTTCCACGACTGAAACAGGACGGTCTGCCAGCGTCAATTAAAAATGCCCTCATTTCCGAGGGCATTTTAAGATTCTATGGTATCCGGGTAATCTACTCGCCCAACAACTTTTTAATTCGCATAAAGTTTTCATTGTCTCCCAGCGCGCCATAGATATTCTTTAACTGGCTGAGGATACTCTGGTTGTCCGGATTGTTTTTCAAAGCGTCCTCAAGGATTCCGGCACCTACTTTAAATAGTTCATCTTTCTCTTCTTTAAGCTCATCATACCTTGCGATATCCGCTCTTGAATTGCCCAGGGAATTCATTTCATCGATCAGGCCATTGCCTTCATTTACATAAGTGGTAGAAAGGTTTAAGGTAGCATTTACATAGCCCGGATTGATCTCCAATGCCCGTTTGTAAGCTACCCTGGCTTCCTCCACATTGTCCTGTTCCATATTGATAACCCCGATATTATAGTGAAGGTCCGGATTGTCCGGAGCCATATTGGCCGCTTCTGCCATCAGCTCCTTAAATTTCTCCTTATCCCCCATTTTGTAATGCAAATTGGCCTCGTTCAGGATCAGGTTGACATCATCAGGATTACTCTCCCTTGCATCTTTGTAGGCCTGCAGGGCTTTATCATCCTGCCCGAGCTGGGTATAGATCAACGCCATATTCTTCACAATCTCTGCCTTCTTTGATGGGGTTTTTTCGTCAATAGGATCCTTATACGTACCTGATTTGATCATAAGATCTCGCTGTACCTTATCCATTTCTACTACCTCTCCGGTCGCAACGTCGGTAGCCTTGTACACGATTCCGCTGCCATCATATCCTATGGTTTTCAATTCGTCGTAATAGCCAAGCGCCTGCTCAAAATGACCTCCGTTAACGGCGCTGCTGGCCGCATAATACAAATAGGAGGTGTCCTGTGGACTCAGTTGATAGCTCATATAGAGTTTTTCAGCTGCTTCCTTAAACTTCTTATTGTTGTTATCATCAACAGCCGCGTTCACCAAATCTGCCGTTACCGCTGCAATTCGCTGTTCGGTCTCCGCACTGTATTTTCCCTTACCCCCCTCAAGGCTAATGACCTTCCTGAAAGAATCCACTGCTTCCGTAAAAGCATTTGCGTCTCCTTTTTTGGCGAGTTCCGCGTATGCAATTCCCCTGTTATAGTGGTACTGTGCCTGCGTTTTTTCGTCCGCCCCTGCGATCATTCCCGACACCCCTTCCAGGGCCGTTTTGGCCGCCATGGCATCTCCGTCTTTTAAGGCCTTTTCAGCCGTTTTTATTTCTGCTTTTTGAGAAAATCCGGCCAAAGTAAACGTCATGGCCGCTAGAATTAAAAATTTCGTTTTCATCATAATATTAAATTTGCATTAGTGTTTACTGCTTCTGCGTTATAGTTTGGCGTTCCCTCCATATTACTTATTGTTAATCGCATGTAGAACGCTATTCTTCTTCAGATTCCCGCCTACTATTATCAAGAGCCGTGCCATCTTCCGTTTCCACCTCTATATTCATAATATCCAGATCATCCAGATCATCTTCATCCTCCATGACCTTTGCAACGGCTGCAATAGAGTCGTTATCTTTCAAATTGATGAGCTTCACTCCCTGCGTAGCACGCCCCATGGTCCTGAGATCGTCTACGCTCATGCGGATGGCAATTCCGGATTTATTGATGATCATAAGGTCATCGGAATCCGACACGTTTTTAATAGCTACGAGTCCGCCCGTCTTCTCGGTAATAGAAATCGTTTTAACCCCTTTACCTCCTCTGTTGGTGATACGGTAATCGTCTATACTGGAGCGTTTTCCATAGCCATTTTCGGAGACCACCAGGATCTCGTCATCAAAATTATGTACGGAAATCATTCCGATTACTTCATCCTCATCGTTGGCCAATCGAATGCCCCGAACCCCGGATGCATTACGTCCCATGGGTCTGGTTTTGCTTTCTTCAAAGCGAATGGCCTTCCCGGATCTCAGGCCCAGGAAAATCTGGCTGGTGCCCGTGGTGAGCTTGGCTTCGATCAATTCATCATCATCGCGCACATTAATGGCAATGATCCCATTCTGTCGTGGCCTTGAGTACTGTTCCAAAGAGGTTTTCTTTACGGTACCCTTTTTGGTGGTCATAATGACGTAATGACTGTTTACATACTCTTCATCCTTCAGGTCCTGGGTGCAGATAAAGGCCTTCACCGTATCGTCCTGTTCAATATTGATGAGGTTTTGTATGGCTCTACCTTTGGAGGTCCGGCTGCCTTCCGGAATTTCATAGACGCGCATCCAATAGCATTGCCCTTTTTGCGTAAAGAACAACATATATTGGTGGTTAGTCCCTACAAACAGGTGTTCCAGGAAATCTTCATTCCTTGTGGAAGATGCTTTTTGTCCCACTCCTCCCCTGTTCTGGGTTTTATATTCACTTAGAGGCGTCCTCTTAATATACCCGGCGCGTGAAATGGTAATGACCACCTGCTCATCAGGGATCATATCCTCAATGCTGAGGTCCCCTCCGGCAAAATTAATTTCGGAACGCCTTTCATCGCCATATTTATCCTTCACCTCCAAAAGCTCGTCTTTTATGATCTGCATTCGGCGATCCTTACTGGCTAGAATATCCTTCAGATCTTCAATAGTGAGCAGGATATCTTCATATTCGGTGCGCAACTTATCCTGTTCAAGTCCCGTAAGCTGGCGCAGCCGCATCTCAACGATGGCCTTGGCCTGGATCTCGGTTAGGTTAAAGCGTTCCATTAGGTTCTCCCTGGCCTCATCCGCGTTGGCAGAGGCCCTGATGATGGCAATGACTTCATCTATATTGTCGGAAGCTATGATCAATCCCTCAAGGATATGGGCCCTGTCTTCTGCTTTTTTAAGTTCATATTCAGAACGCCTTACCACAACTTCATGCCTGTGCTCCACAAAATAGTGGATGATCTCCTTGATATTCAACAGGCGCGGCCTGCCTTTTACAAGCGCAATATTGTTGACACTAAACGAAGATTGCAGTGCCGTATATTTATATAAGGTATTGAGTACGATATTGGGGATGGCATCCCGCTTTAAAATATAGACTATGCGCATCCCCTTTCTGTCCGATTCGTCACGGATGGAGGCAATGCCATCAATTTTCTTTTCGTTGACAAGGTCGGCCGTTTTTTTGATCATATCGGCCTTGTTTATCTGGTAGGGTATTTCCGAGACAATGATGCACTCACGCCCCTGTACTTCTTCGAATGATGCCTTGGCACGCATAACCACCCTGCCGCGACCTGTGTGAAATGCCTCTTTTACCCCATCATATCCATAGATGATCCCGCCAGTTGGAAAATCGGGTGCTTTTATACGTTTGATGATTTCATCGATCTCGATATCATTGTCATCAATGTAAGCCACGATACCGTCGACTACTTCAGACAGGTTGTGGGGTGGCATATTGGTAGCCATCCCTACGGCAATTCCCGATGCCCCGTTGATCAGTAAATTAGGGATCCTGGTGGGAAGAACTGTCGGTTCCTGGAGGGAATCGTCAAAATTCAGCTGATGATCCACGGTATCCTTATCGATATCCGCCAGCATATCATCTGAGATCTTGCGCATACGGGCCTCGGTATACCGCATAGCGGCCGGACTGTCACCATCAATAGATCCAAAATTTCCCTGGCCGTCAATAAGCATATAGCGCAGGCTCCATTCCTGGGCCATGCGGACCATGGAATCATATACTGAAGTATCTCCGTGCGGGTGGTACTTTCCCAGCACTTCACCCACAATACGGGCCGATTTTTTATGCGCACTAGTAGATCTCACTCCCAGTTCGTGCATTCCGTAAAGTACACGCCGGTGGACCGGTTTTAATCCATCCCTGACATCAGGAAGCGCACGTGACACAATGACCGACATTGAATAGTCAATGTAGGCAGATTTCATCTCATCTTCAATGTTGATAGGAATTAATTTTTCTCCTTCCGTCATACTAAAATCTTATCACTTTATTTGAGGTTAAAACATCGTGCCAATATACATAAAATCATAGGTTACATCCCAATAAGGACGCACTTTATTAAATAATTTATTAACACCAAACAGGGGGTAGATGGTTAACAATTCGCCTGTTAAATATTTTGTAAATCAGTCTTTTTTTCGTCATTTAGACCAAGTTTATCGAATATAGGTATAGTATTTGACGTTAGTATAAATAGATTTACTAATTTTAAAGTCGATTAAGGATAATTTATGGACGATAATTTTTCCCCGAGAGTAAAAGATGTAATTGCGTACAGCAAGGAAGAAGCCTTAAGGCTGGGCCACGATTTTATCGGGACCGAACACCTGATGCTTGGACTTTTGCGGGATGGTAACGGGAAGGCCATTAGTATTCTTGACGCGTTGGATGTGGACCTGGACCATTTAAGGCGAAAAGTAGAGATTTTGAGTCCGGCTAACCCCAATACCGGCAGTAACCAGAAAGACAAAAAGAACCTGCATCTTACCCGCCAGGCGGAACGCGCCCTTAAAACCACCTTTCTCGAAGCCAAATTGTTTCAGAGTTCGTCCATCAATACGGCCCATTTACTCTTGTGCATATTGCGCAATGAAAATGATCCCACCACGAAACTGTTGCACAAATTGAAGGTCGATTATGACGGGGTCAAAGATCAGTTCAAGTCAATGATCACAAGTGATGATGATTATATAGATTCACCTACCTCCGAATCCTTTCCGAGTGATTCAGATGAAACGGCCGAGGGTAAAGAAGGTTCTTTCGGATCCACGACGGGACAGAAAGGAAATAAAAAATCCAAAACTCCGGTCCTTGATAATTTTGGCAGGGACCTGACCCAACTTGCGGAAGAAAACAAATTAGACCCGGTTGTCGGAAGGGAAAAGGAAATAGAACGTGTCTCACAAATTCTGAGCCGTAGAAAGAAAAACAATCCCTTACTCATTGGCGAACCAGGGGTAGGTAAAAGTGCCATTGCAGAAGGGCTGGCATTGCGTATTATCAATAAAAAAGTTTCACGTATTCTTTATAACAAACGGGTGGTTACCCTGGATCTGGCCTCCCTGGTCGCCGGCACAAAATACCGCGGGCAGTTTGAAGAACGCATGAAGGCTGTGATGAATGAATTGGAAAAGAATGATGATGTCATCCTTTTCATCGATGAGATCCATACCATAGTTGGTGCCGGGGGAGCGACAGGGAGCCTCGATGCCTCCAATATGTTTAAACCCGCACTGGCCAGGGGAGAAATTCAATGCATCGGGGCCACCACACTCGACGAATACAGGCAATATATAGAGAAAGACGGCGCCCTAGAACGCCGTTTCCAAAAAGTAATGGTGGAACCAACCACTGTTGAGGAAACCATTGAGATCCTTATAAATATTAAGGGGAAATATGAAGATCACCACAATGTTAATTACACGGATGAGGCGCTTATCGCCTGTGTGAAATTAACAAACAGGTACATGACAGATCGGTTTTTACCCGACAAGGCCATTGATGCCCTTGACGAAGCAGGATCCCGTGTACATATTGTCAATATGGATGTCCCAAAGACCATCCTGGAGTTGGAAAAACAGCTGGAAGATGTCCGGGAGCTCAAAAATAGTGTTGTTAAGAAACAACGCTATGAAGAGGCAGCCAAGTTGCGCGATGATGAAAAAAGGCTGGAAAAAGAACTTTCCGTTGCACAGGAGAAATGGGAGGAAGACAGCAAACTCCACAGGGAAACCGTTTCCGAAGACAACGTTGCGGATGTGGTTTCCATGATGAGCGGCATCCCAGTCAATAAGATCGCTCAAACCGAAAGTAATAAACTCGCCGAATTACCCGCGCTGATCAAAGGCAATGTCATCGGGCAGGACGAGGCAGTGGCCAAGGTGGCCAAGGCGATCCAAAGGAACCGGGCCGGGCTTAAAGATCCGAACAAACCTATTGGTTCATTTATTTTCCTGGGTCAGACAGGGGTCGGTAAAACACAATTGGCCAAAATTCTGGCGAAAGAATTATTCGACTCGGAAGATGCCCTTATTCGCATCGATATGAGCGAGTATATGGAAAAATTCGCGATTTCCAGACTGGTAGGTGCGCCTCCGGGCTATGTGGGTTATGAAGAAGGAGGTCAACTCACGGAAAAAGTACGTCGCAAGCCGTATTCCGTTATCCTCTTGGATGAAGTTGAAAAAGCGCATCCCGATGTGTTCAATATGCTGTTGCAGGTATTGGATGACGGATTCCTTACAGATAGTCTTGGAAGAAAGATCGATTTTAGGAACACCATTATAATTATGACCTCCAATATCGGTGCACGACAGCTCAAAGATTTTGGACAAGGGGTCGGCTTTGGTACATCGGCAAGGAAATCCCAGGCTGATACGCACCAGAAAACGGTTATTGAAAGCGCCTTAAAAAAAGCTTTTGCCCCGGAGTTCCTGAACAGGATTGACGACGTTGTCGTCTTTAACCCATTGGAAAGGGAACACATTCACAAGATCATCGATATTGAACTCAATAAATTGTTCCTCCGGATCAAGGACATCGGTTACGAGCTTAATCTTAGCGACAAGGCTAAAGACTATATCGCCGAAAAAGGTTTTGATAAAGAATACGGCGCAAGGCCTTTAAAAAGGGCTATTCAGAAGTATATTGAGGATAGCCTCGCCGAAGAAATCGTAAATTCCAAAGTGGAGGAAGGCGACAGTATTGATATGGACCTCGACGAGAAAAAAGACGAGTTAACCATCAAAATTAATAAGCCCAAGAAATCTTCCAAGGCCTGATATTGTAGGAATTTAAGCATTGGGGAGTCTCTTAAGTAGACTCCCTTTTTTGTGGTATAAATTGGCCTGGTAGGAATAGCAATACAGTTTTGGTGCCTGCCAAGCGTTATAAACGATATTTACGCTTTTTGTCTAATTTTTTTCTGAATACTTGTACATACGTCTACATTCGTCCCAGACACACTATAATTTAGATGAAATGAATGTTGGACGGGCGAAAAAAACTATAATCGTACGTGAATATCAATTGGATATTGGTATAGTACAGGTTTTCGAGAATCACATGGTAGCAATTTTTGATGAGGGGGCTACCCTTACCCTCGAAAGGGCATATCAAATAATTGGTATCTCGGAAATTCACTTCAGGGACCGGAATTTCGGCTATATCAGCCTTCGGAAAAATTCATACGCCATAGATCCGACCATCTATAGTTATCTCAGGGAGTTAAAGCATCTGAAGGCATTTGCCGTGGTTTCCATCAAAGAGATCGATATGCACAACTTTAAGATCGAAAAACTCTTTTACAAAAAAGCGATGAAGTTTTTTATCGACTATGACAATGCCCTTGCATGGGTAAAAAGAAGGGTCAGGAGTAAATGAGCTGTCGGCAGTTGTAAGGCACAGTACAAAGTCCATGGTGCCCAATGTACTTTAAAAGGTACTCATAGCTATTATTTTATACGAATAACCCAGCCAATCAAAAACACCTTTACTATTAAACTGCCTGACATTGAACATGCCGTTGTTAATGGCTATTCCTCATCATCACCCTTACCCTCTGGTGGTGGATCCGGAAGCTTAAATAGGTCCAGGTACGCAGATCCCACGGCATCGATGATCATTGAAGCTGTAAGGGACTGATATCCCACCAGATCAACGGCAAGGTCCCCGGCCCGCCCGTGCAGGTATACCCCAAAAACTGCGGCGTGAAGCGGTTCGAAACCCTGTGCAACAAGTCCGGTAATAATACCTGTAAGAACATCCCCGCTACCAGCGGTTGCCATGCCGGGATTCCCGGTTGCATTCACATAACCTTTGCCATTATAGATGGTGATGGAGTGCGCCCCTTTGATGACCACAATACAGTCGTATTCTTTGGAAAACTCCATGGTCTTCCGTAACTTCTCAAAATCATTTTTCCAGATACCGACCAGGCGTTCCAGTTCCTTCGGATGGGGAGTCAGGACACATTTGGAAGGCAGTAATTTTAGGAGTTCCTTTTTCTTTGAGAGCATATTAATGCCGTCCGCATCCACCACCAAGGGGCTCGTATTGGTGCTCAGGAAATCCGCCAGTGCGCTGGTCGTTTCCCTGGCGGTTCCCAGGCCGACCCCCAGACCAATGGCCGAATAATCCTGATCCGCGGTGATCTTTGTCACGATCCTTTCCTCCGTGTCCGTGAGAACCATGACTTCCGGAAGTCCTGCCTGCAGCGGAAGATAGCCGCAGCCCGGAACAAAAGTGGTTACTAACCCGGCCCCCGCTTTCAAACAAGCCTTTGCGGCAAGAAGTACTGCCCCGATTTTTCCGTAACTCCCGCCAATGATCAGGCTGTGGCCATAGGTCCCCTTATGTGAAAACTTTTCCCTGGGTTTGTACAGGGGTAATACTTCATTCTTTCCAACCAGCTCATAGGCGGTCTCTGTTGTGGAGAGGTACTCCGGGTCCAGGCCAATGTCCAGTATTTCCCATTGCTTTACAAAGCTTCCGGTCTCCGGTAAAAAGAAGACCAGTTTGGGCGCCTGAAAACTAAGCACAAAATTTGCACGGATAACGCCTTCCATGTTATCAATAGCCTGGTCAATATATAACCCGGAGGGAACATCCACGGAAAGGATAAAAGCCCCCGTACCATTAAGGTACTGCATAAGTTCCCCAACCCACTTCTGAGGTGGCCGGTTAAGTCCTATACCAAAAATGGCATCCACAATAATATCTTCTGGACCAACTTCGGGAAATGGAGAACCCGAGTTCATGAAGTTGGGCCATAATTTCCGATCCTTGAGGCGATCCAGATTGATCAAAAAATCCTTTGACCTCTTTTCGCTATAGTTAACGACATTTACTTCAATATTATATCCGTGCTCCTGAAGATGTCTTGCCAGGGCTATGCCGTCTCCCCCGTTGTTTCCAATGCCGCAAAACAAGTGGATCTTTACCTGAGCCCCCTGCATTCGTTCATGCAACCAGTTAAAAATCTCCAGGGAAGCACGTTCCATGAGCTGATCACTCGTGATCTGTTGTCTTTTTATTGTGAATTTGTCAGCTTCATATATCTGCTGAGCGCTAAAAATCTTCATTCCCTAAAAATATCTGAAAAATACTGCCGACATTATAAAAATCCAGGATTTATTTGACGGGCTGATCAAAAATACTACTTTTGAGGCTCTATAGGAAGTATAATGGATTGCCTGACAGATATTAAAACCGTGTTTTCTTCATTACTGAGTTGTCATCTGACTGCTGCTGCATTCACCACTACCCCTATGGGGTAAGCTACTACATATACGTCCGTTTTCTCATTTTTATAGTGCAATACGTTTACAAATTAATATAGCATAATGAAAGTTCTAAAATTTGGTGGCAGTTCAGTGGCCAATGCAAACCTTATAAAAAAGGTGCAGGAAATCGTGGCTGGTCAGGAGGGTATCAAAACGGTCGTGGTAGTATCTGCCCTCGGCGGAGTTACCGATCTGTTACTCAAGGCGTCCAACCTTGCCGCCCTGCAAGACGAATCCTATCGCGAGTTGCTGAAAGACATTGAAGACAGGCACCTCACAACCATAAAGGATCTCATTCCTATCCCTTCTCAGAGTGCCATCCTGAGTCATATTAAAACGCAATTAAATACGTTGGAATCACTTTTGGAGGGTGCCTCAATGGTTGGGGAAATCACTCCAAAACTATCGGATAAAATTGTGAGCTTTGGGGAGCTTTTATCCTCTTCCATCATCAGTGATTATTTCATCGCCACCAAACTGGATGCGGTTTTCAAGGATAGTCGTGAATTGATCAGGACTGATAACACTTATGGGAAGGCCGTCATAGATTTCAAGAGTACCAATGCCAATTGCAGCTCCTTTTTTGCGGAAGTTGCCAACCAAATAATTGTGGTTCCCGGATTTATCGCCTCTGCTTTCGACGGGAATTCCACCACATTGGGAAGAGGCGGTTCAGACTATACGGCGGCCATCATCGCCGCGGCCGCAAATGCAGAAGAACTACAGATTTGGACCGATGTAAGCGGTATGTTCACCGCCAATCCCAAATTGGTAAAACAAGCTAAATCGCTCACATCTCTTTCGTACGAAGAAGCCATGGAATTGTCCCATTTTGGTGCCAAAGTATTGTATCCTCCCACGATCCAGCCCATACTTTCCAAAGGCATTCCCATTCGTATAAAAAATACCTTTGAGCCGGCTGCCGAAGGAACACTGATCACCAAAAAAGAGGATGGAAAAGGGAAAACGGTACAGGGTATCAGCAACGTTGCCGATATCGCATTATTATCTTTAGAGGGGCCTGGGATGATAGGAATTCCAGGAGTTTCAAAGCGCTTATTTGAAGTGTTGGCCGCTTCGGAAATCAGTGTGGTGTTGATCACCCAGGCATCTTCGGAACATTCTATTTGCATAGGAATTGCAGAAGAAGACGCCCAAAAAGCGGTAAGGCAGATCAACAGAATGTTTGAGTATGAAATCTCCCTGGGTAAAATAAACCCGGTGGTGGAGGAACGAAATTTGGCAATCATTGCTCTGGTAGGGGACCATATGAAAAGCCATCAGGGCCTTAGCGGGAAAATGTTCAGCGCTCTTGGTAAAAACAATGTGAATATCCGGGCAATTGCACAGGGTGCTTCAGAGCGGAACATATCTGCCGTCATTAATGCCCAGGATGTAAAAAAAGCGTTAAATACACTTCACGAAGCCTTTTTTGAGGAAAATATTAAACAATTGAACCTCTTTGTAATGGGAGTGGGGAATGTTGGATCTAAATTCCTGAAGCAACTTCAGGGACAAAGGAAGTACCTCAAAGAAAATCTGAAACTGAACATCAGGGTCATAGGGATATCAAATTCAAGAACCATGGTTTTTGATGAAGGTGGCATTGTTGTCAGGGATTGGGAAGCGCGGTTAAAAGCAGGTGAAAAAGCAGACAGCGATAAATTTCATGCTACCATTAAGGACCTCAATTTCCGAAACAGCATTTTTGTCGACAATACCGCAAGCGAAGAAGTTTCAGAAACCTATGCGGGTTATTTAAAAGAAAGCATAGCCATTGTAACCTGCAATAAAATTGCATGTTCTTCTGAATATGCAAAATACAGGGGCCTCAAAGATCTGTCCAGGGAATACAATGCCCCATTTTTGTTTGAGACCAATGTGGGTGCAGGATTGCCGATCATAGATACCCTGAAGCATCTGATCGCCTCAGGGGATACCGTACTGAAGATACAGGCAGTATTGTCGGGGAGCCTCAACTTTGTATTTAACCATTTTAATGATACCGTTACCTTTCACGATGTTGTAAAGCGAGCCCAGGAAGAAGGGTACACGGAACCGGATCCAAAGATCGACCTGAGCGGTACGGATGTCATGCGCAAAATCCTGATTCTGGCCAGGGAAAGCCGCTATGAACTCAATTTAAAGGACATTGAAAACCAATCCTTTTTACCCGCAGAAAGTTTGCATGCCAAAAACAACGATGAATTCTTTGCATCCCTGAGGAAGCATGAAAGTGATTTCCAGAAAATGTATAAAGATGCACAAGCGGCCGACAGTAAATTAAAATATGTCGCCCGGTTTGAAAATGGGAAGGCCTCCGTTGGTCTGCAAAAAATTCCAAGGGGCCATGACTTTTTTACGCTTGAAGGAAGTGATAACATTGTACTGTTCTACACAGAACGATATCCTGACCAGCCCATGATCATAAAAGGTGCCGGGGCCGGGGCCGAAGTTACGGCCTCCGGATTATTTGCGGATATTATAAGAATCGGTAATTTTTGATCATGAAAAAAATAAGGGTCTTTTGTCCGGCAACCATTGCGAATATATCCTGCGGGTTCGATGTACTTGGATTGGCTCTGGGAGGAGTTGGTGATGAAATGACGGTGGAGAAAGTACCTGAAAAAGGCATCCATATTTCAAAAATTACCGGACAGCAATTACCCTTGGAGTCCCATAAGAATGTTGCGGGAGTAGCCGGAATGGCTTTATTAGAGGCAGCTGGTAATGACCATGGATTCCGGATAGAGATCCATAAAAAAATTAAAGCCGGGAGCGGTATCGGAAGTAGTGCCGCCAGTGCGGCTGGTGTGGTGTATGCCATAAACGAACTACTGGACCGGCCCTTTGCGACCCTGGAACTCGTTAAGTTTGCGATGGAAGGGGAACGCCTTGCAAGCGGAGTGGAACATGCGGATAATGTAGCCCCTGCCCTATTTGGGGGATTTACGCTTGTACGCAGTTATGAACCCCTGGATATCGTTAAAATCAATACTCCGGCTGCCCTGTTTGCTGCGATAATTCATCCTCAGATTGAAGTGAAGACTTCCGACTCCCGCAAGATCTTAAAAACCAATATTACCCTTAAGGACGGGATACGGCAATGGGGGAATGTGGGAGGTCTTATTGCCGGACTCTTCCAGGAAGATTATGCGCTGATCGGGAGATCACTGGTCGATCATATCGTGGAACCTATCCGGTCCATGCTGATCCCCGGTTTTGAGGAAGTGAAAAAGAAGGCCATGGAGGCCGGGGCATTGGGCTGCGGTATTTCCGGCTCCGGGCCATCCATTTTTGCCCTGTGTAAAGGTGAGGTTATGGCCGCAAAGGTGGCAGGCGCCATGAAGGAAGTTTATGAGAACATAGGTATAGATTACGACGTGCATGTTTCCGGGATCAATACCGAAGGAGTGAGGAAAATTACAACCTAAAGGGGAATCGTTGAAGTATTACAGTCTAAACAATAATGCACCAAAGGTCTCATTTAAAGAGGCAGTGATCCGGGGGATCGCTCCTGACAAAGGATTGTATTTCCCTGAGAATATCCATCCACTGCCCAAAGCATTTTTTGAGGGTATTGAAGATCTGTCCCCCAATGAAATTGCCTGTAGGGCCATACATCAATTTGTCGAAGGCGACATTCCCGATGCCCTCCTTAACAGTATCATTTCCGAGGTACTCGATTTTGATTTTCCATTGGTGCCCATTGAAGAAAATATGGCGACTTTAGAGCTTTTTCACGGGCCCACAATGGCATTTAAAGATGTGGGTGCACGCTTTATGGCCCATTGCCTGGGTTATTTTTCCGGCAAAGGGGACCAGGATGTTACGGTTCTTGTGGCCACCTCGGGAGACACTGGCGGTGCTGTTGCCAATGGATTTTTGGGGGTTGAAGGGGTTCATGTAGTCATTTTGTACCCCGGGGGTAAGGTAAGCGACATACAGGAAAGACAATTAACCACCCTGGGGCAGAATATAACGGCTTTGGAGGTGGCCGGAACTTTTGATGATTGTCAGGGCATGGTAAAAAGGGCCTTTCTCGACGGTGAATTGCTAAAGGAAATGCAACTGACATCGGCGAACTCCATCAACGTAGCCCGGTGGCTTCCCCAGATGTTTTATTTTTTGTTCGCGTACAGGCAGGCAAAACCCAGGGGAAAGGAAATTGTATTTGCCGTTCCCAGTGGCAATTTTGGCAATATCTGTGCAGGTATGATGGCCCAGCGTCTGGGCATGCCGGTAAGGCATTTTGTGGCCGCCACCAACGTGAATGATACAGTGCCAAATTATATGAAAACCCAGACCTATTCGCCCAAGCCCTCCACGGCTACCATATCCAACGCGATGGATGTAGGAGACCCGAGTAATTTTGTCAGGATCAGGCATCTGTATAAGGATGATTTTAAACTGCTGCAGAAAAATCTTTTTTCCTATGCCTTTACCGATAGGCAAACCATAAACGCCATCAGGGACATTTATTCGGCATCCGGCTATATCGCAGATCCTCATGGGGCGGTCGGGTATCTGGGATTAAAAAAGTACCGTGAATCGCACCCGGACGCATACGGTATCTTTATGGAAACGGCGCATCCCGTAAAATTCCGGGACGTCGTGGAAGGGACCATAGGAAACGTTATAAAAATGCCTCCTCAAATTGAACAGGTAATGAAAAAGGAGAAGAAGTCCGTCAAAATATCTTCTTATAGTCAACTTAAGGGCTATTTGCTCAGCTGACAACATTTCCCTGAAGAAATTAAAGGTGTTATCTCAAAACAAAACGCATGAGGTTCTTTCCATCGATTTATTTTCAATAAATTTGCCCTGCTAAAAAAGGAGACCGGTATTTTGCACCAGGTGTCCGGTCCCCAATGTTTTATCCCTTCCCGGGAGGCTGCAGACCCCGGGGGAAATTGATATTGGAATTTAAATCGATTCTTATGAAAAGTACTGCCTTGTCCAAAGTACATGAAGCCCTTGGCGCCAAAATGGTACCATTTGCCGGCTATATGATGCCCGTTTCCTATGAAGGTGTTAATTCAGAACACGAGACGGTCCGGAATGCTGTAGGCATTTTTGATGTGTCCCATATGGGCGAATTTCTGGTTGAAGGCCCCGGGGCTCTTGAACTTATTCAAAAAGTCAGTTCAAATGATGCGTCTAAATTAACCGTCGGCAAGGCGCAGTACAGTTGCCTCCCGAATGAAACCGGCGGACTTGTAGACGATCTGATCGTTTACCGCGTAAAAGATGAAACGTACCTGTTGGTAGTCAATGCCTCGAATATTGAGAAAGACTGGGCACATATCTCCAGGTACAATGATGAAATCGGGGCTGTTATGCGCAATATTTCGGAAAACTATTCCTTATTGGCCATCCAGGGGCCCAAGGCAGTGGAAGCAATGCAGTCACTGAGCACGATCGATCTGAAAGAAATTAAATTCTACAATTTTGTGGTTGGGGATTTTGCCGGAATACCGCATGTCATTATTTCGGCTACAGGATATACCGGATCGGGAGGTTTTGAGATCTACTGTAAAAATGAAGAGGTACAACAGGTATGGGACAAGGTAATGGAAGCAGGAAGTAATTTTGGGATTAAACCCATAGGCCTTGCAGCAAGAGACACACTTCGGTTAGAGATGGGATACTGCCTCTATGGAAACGATATTACAGAAGCAACCTCACCATTTGAAGCAGGGTTGGGCTGGATCACAAAATTCACAAAGGACTTTGTAAATAGTGAAGCCCTTGCCAAAGAGAAGGAGCACGGACCGAAGCGGAAACTCGTAGCCTTTGAATTAGGCGACAGGGGCATTCCAAGGCAAGGCTACGCGATCGTGGATGGCCAGGGAAATGAAGTTGGTGAAGTTACTTCAGGAACCATGTCCCCTTCCCTTGGAAAGGGAATAGGATTGGGGTATGTTCCTCTCGTATTTTCCGATATAGGAAGCAAAATTTATATTCAGATACGAAAAAATGCCATCCCGGCTACGGTGGTAAAACTCCCATTTTATAAAGGGTAATTCCGTCAATGGGCAAAGGAAGGGGAAAGTTGGAAGAAAACGGCAGGAAAATACTCATTTTAGGAGGGAGTGGTTTTATTGGAAATGCGCTCTACAGAGAGCTTTGTAACTACTATGACACCTACGGAACCTATTATACTGCCCGGAAGGGTTTTGAAGATAATCAGCAGTTCTTCAGGTATGATATGCAGGAAGACGACATTTTTCAGATTTTAGAAAAAGTGCGTCCTCAAATTGTAATTTCTGCCTTAAGAGGAAATTTTGCCGCTCAGATCCAGGCCCATCAGCACCTCCTGGAATATCTTGTTAAAAACGACTGTAAGCTGTATTTCCTGTCCTCTGCCAACGTCTTTGATGCCTACAGCAAATATCCCTCCTATGAAAATGACAAAACCCTCTCCGAAAGCGTTTATGGCCGGCTTAAAATTAAGATAGAGAATATGCTCCTGAGGCTACCAAGGTCTAAAATGGCTATCTTAAGGGTACCCATGGTCTTTGGGAATACCTCTCCACGAATAAAGGAAATGAAACACTTTATATGGAATAATGAGCCCATTGAAGTTTTTCCCAATCTGATTATCAACGTAACCAATGATGATAAGCTGACCCAGCAGATACACTACCTTATCAACCGCAACAAGGGCGGTATTTATCATTTGGGAAGTTATGATCTGGTACACCATGAAGATTTTGTCAAGGAGATCGTGGAACGTATTGGCAGCTTTAATCCTATCTATAAACGGGTCTTCACGACCAATGAGGAACGCTATCTGGCCGTGCTGCCAAGGGATAACAAACTGCCCAAAAATCTTCAAACGTCCTATCAGGAGATTATTGATCACCACGTGGTAGGCTAAACAATGCTCATTCTTTTGTCACAATTCTTAAGGGTGTCGGGAAGTATTTGTACTTTAATTGATCGTTATCGACAATCGCATAAATAAGATCAGTTAACTGTAATAAATAACATACGCTTACTTCAATGGAAAAATTATCAGAAAAGGAAATCGCCCAAGGGCTTAAACAATTAGAAGGATGGGAATACGCAGATAATGGCATTGAATGCTCATTTGAATTTAAAAACTTTAAGGAGGCCTTCTCACTGATGACCAGGGTGGCCTTTGAATGCGAAGCCCAAAATCACCATCCCGATTGGAGCAACGTTTACAATCGCCTGTATGTGCGATTAAGTACACATGATGCCGGCGGGGTCACAGAAAAGGATTTCAACCTTGCCCAAAGCATTGAAAGGATCCTCGCCGGAGGGTAATTTGCCCTGTATTTCCCCCTTGTTGCGCTTCTAAAAATTCTTAAATTTGATTTCCATAAACCGGAATCAGTAAAGGAATGGGAAGAGCATTCGAATTTAGGAAAGCGCGCAAAATGAAACGGTGGTCTGCCATGTCCAAGGCCTTTACACGCATTGGGAAGGATATTGTCATGGCGGTCAAGGAAGGTGGTCCCGATCCGGATGCCAATTCCCGGCTGAGAGCCGTTATTCAAAATGCGAAGTCGGTTAACATGCCCAAGGACAACATAGAACGGGCCATAAAAAGGGCAACCGATAAATCACAGGGCGACTTTAAAGAAGTGCTTTTTGAAGGCTATGCCCCTCATGGTATCGCGATTCTCATTGAGACAGCCACTGACAATAATACGAGGACGGTAGCCAATATCCGCAGTTATTTTAATAAATGCGACGGGAGTTTAGGGACTTCAGGATCCGTTGAATTTATGTTCGATCACACCTGTAACTTCCGGATAAACGCGGAAGGCATTGATGCCGAGGAATTGGAGCTTGACATGATTGATTACGGGGCCGAAGAGGTATTTGTGGATGATGACGGGATCCTCATCTATGCCCCTTTTGAAAGCTTCGGAAACATCCAGAAAGAATTGGAATCCCGGAATATTGAAATACTTTCATCTGGTTTTGAACGCATCCCCCAGGTGACGAAGGAACTCAGCCCCGGGCAGGCAGAGGATGTTGAAAAGCTTCTGGAAAAGATAGAGGAAGATGACGACGTTCAGAATGTGTACCATACTATGCAAGAGTAACAAAACTCCTATAGATTCATTCATGTAGGATTCTTCTAAAAATTGGTCTCGTTGCGCGACCTAAAAACGATAGGAGGTTCCAAATAACTACTGTTTTCCGGAAATTGGCTTTTTTTGAGAAAGCGGTTCACTGCGCCCTGGTGCAGTTTCCATACTTCCCGGATACCTGCAGACGCTTAATTCGATGCCGTGAACCTGGCAACCTACAACTTTAAAACCCGACAAGTGAAGAATATTATTTTAGTTTTTATGGCAAGTAGCCTAAGCGCAGCATTTATATCTTCCTGCGGCTCGGACGAGGGACGATCATTGACCGGCACCAATACAAGTATCAGCGACGTAGCAGGCAGTTGGGAGGCTACAAGTGCTTTTTTTAGTTTCGCCGGTACCGGCCCGGTTGTGGAAACCGATGTGGTGGCAGAGGGAGGCTCGGTATCTTTGTCGATCCAAAATAACGGAAGGTTTACACTCATAGTAAACGTACCGGGCAGGGCAGCCGAAACAACGACAGGGCAATTGGGCTTCGATAAAGATCCCTTAACGGTTTCCTATGATGAAGATCCCGATGAATTTGAGTATTTCAGTATTCAAAATACAACCAATACCCTATCGATCAGCGGCCCGGCAGAATTTGATTTTGACGGGCATGGTACAGAAGAAGCAGCCCTTGTAGGCCTCGATTTTGTTCGATCCTAGATAATATCTCTTGCGGTCACTCTGGTATAAACAAAAAACCCGGACCTTAAAGAAATCGGATCCGGGTTTTAACTATCATGCATGTTCCTATGGCGCAGGATCAGGATCCCCCCCCGTGTTAAAGTTGGAGGCCAACAGGGAGAAATCCAGGGCGGTGATAAAGCCATCTCCATTGAAATCTGCCCGGGCATCAAAGCCGGGATCCGTGGATGGTAAATTAAAGGTACCCGCCAGGATAGAGAAATCCAGGGCAGTTACAAAGTTGTCATTGTTGGCATCCCCGGCACGTAATTGCCCGGAATCCATCACATTTGCCCCTGCAACCAAGATAACATTGGTTACTTTCTGCAAATAATTGGCGGATTTAACGGCAATATCATAAGTCCCCGGCGTGATGCCAGTGACAATGGCCTCACCAATGTCCGATCCTGTGGGTGTAAACTGGAATACCGGAATGGCATTTCCAGGTTCGTACACATCCACGGTCAGGTCCATTGTAAGATCCGTCCTGCCTTGAAGGTCATACGTAATGGTGATATCCGCGTCAATGACCGCATTCGGATCATAGAGTAATGTAATTGCATTGGAAGTCTGACTCACCTGCTGGTCAACTACGTAAGGCGCTGCCGAACTCACAGCAATAAGCTGGTTTAACCCGCCATCCGGAGTTGCATCCCCTGAGAGGGTTTGCAATAAGGTCACCGGAATATCGATGGTGCCGCCCGGCCCGATCACGTCCGTGAACAAGGTCTTTCCAGACATGGCTTCATTGGCGTAATACGTCGGATCCGCTACATTAAAAGGCGGATCACCGGAGGCAATAAACAGCCTTGAATCCATTAAGAGTAAAGAAACATTATCTCCCGGAGTACCACTGACGGTGACCACCTGGTTCAGGGTATTGACGGTTGCAGGACCTGTTCCGACCCCTACCACACTGATGGAGGGCGTTACCGGTGCATTTTCTGCAACAACCGCCTGGCCTCCACCAAGGCTTCCATCTTCATAAAGACTGCTTGTCAGTACCGAGCCATCACTGAATGATACAGTGACTGTGGCACCGATAAGTTCATATCCGGATACCGCGCCTGCATTCCCCGCGCCTGCGACTCCCTGGATACTGTTGGGATCAATGTCCGTTGTAAAGTCGAAATACTCAGCAGGATCAAAATCACTGAAATTGACCGTTATAATGTCGAAACCGCCATTTCTGGGTTGACTAAAAGGATCCACGGCAGGATTGGCCGGAGCGATAAGGCCCACTGTCGCCGCCCCTGTGTTCGGGGTAAACGGACTGGCGGTTGCATCTCCACCTGCTCCCGTTGGATCAAATACCATATCTGGTAAAATACCAGTCTCTAAATTAATAACGACACTGGTTATCTGAACAGCCCCTGTAGAGGTATTTGTTATCTGAAAACTGCTGGCACCAAACGTACTGGCCCCCAGGCCACCTCCCGGCGTAATTTCAACCAGGGCTGATGGTCCGATGACGGCATTTTGATCAAATTCCAGGACAATTACATTGGAAGCAAGACTGTTTTCCCCCCCAGGCCCGTCAGTTACGGCAATAAAATGGTTGATTCCGCCATCCGGTGCCGGAGGTACTCCCGGTGTTTGGGTGAGGACCACAGGAACACTGCCATTCCCGGAACCATCGAGCTGAATGGTGTACAACTCCTTGGCCATGGCCTCATTGGCTTCAAAAAGGTCAATGTCGTACCCCGCCCCGGGGTTTCCATTATCTATATGTAATCTGCCGTCTACCCGCACAAGCGTAACAAATGAATTGGGCTGCCCGGTGATCTGGACCGTCTGGTTGGCCAGGGTAACGACTCGTGACAGTGTTGAACCGTCTACCATAATTGCAGGGGCTACCAGGGCATTGCTCACGCCATCCACAATGGCATCCGAGCCTCCGAGGGAGCCTTCATCAAAAAGGCTGGTTGTATACGTTACCCCACTCGCAAACTGTATCGTAACGGTGGTTCCTATGAGTTCCATCCCTGAAATGGCGCCCGCATCTCCCGAGGTCTGGTCTTCTTTTATGGACGTAGGGTCCATATCCACCCCGAAGTTAAATGCTTCGCCGGGCTCAAAATCCGTGAAATCAAGGGTTAGAACATCAAAACCTTCCTGGTTATCCACCCCATTGTGTGGTTGGGCAAAAACCGTGGTACAATCGGGATCCGATCCGCTTCCGCCGTTGGCAGGTACAGTGATCCCTACATTGCCTACGGAGTTTGTGCCCTCCGTTAAACATTTTGCGGTACTATCCCCTGCGGTACCAACGGGATCAAAGACCACATCGCGCATAAACCCGGTACTCGAGTTAAGCGAAACATTCACAATATTATCATCTCCTGTGTTAGTGATCAGGAATGAATTATCTCCGAAAGTAGAAGCCGTCAAAGGGCTGCCTGGTGTCACAGTAACCAGCGCCGCAGGATTACCAACGGGAGTTGCGGTCACATTCCAGGTAAAATCCACCACGGTGCTGAGCGCAGGAATACACTGATCTGCAACGGTTACCGAAACATTGTAAGGGCTATTGTCTGAAGCTCCCGGAGTACCACCCAGAGTTTGTTGAGATTCTGGTCCGTCTAGGGTAGCAGTTGGAACGCCTGTACTAACGTCGTCTATATGTGCCAGGGCAAACCGGTCTAATCGGTGCCCTGCCGAACGCTCGGACATCTGGATCGGAAAAGTACCGGCGTTCGGGAAATAAGCGTAGATGAATTTTGGCGCGTTATCTATTGTGGCCGCGTACCAGCTGTTCGGCAAGCTGTTTTTATAGACTTTAAAGAAACCGCCAATCCCCGGGCTGGATCCTGTAAAAGTAGGCCTCCCCTGGGCATTTCCAACCGGATAGTAAAACGTTCTGCTGGTATCCGTTCCTGCCAAAACATTCAGGAAATGTTGTGTGCTGTTAAGAATCCCGCCATCTGAACAGAAAAAGTGCACATCCGAGGTATTGTCTATTTTAAACCAGGTATCATTTGCATCGGATATACTATTGCCTGTAATAGCCGATTTTAAATGGAAACGATAGACGCCCGGCGTAGAGATCTCGACATAGTAGGTCAAGGTCTGCCCATTCAGGTCCCCTGAATGATTGCTGCTGGCAGTTACATAAGTTGGTGTTCCAGGTTGCAGGTCAAACCCACCTGCGGTATCGATGAAATCGGTCTCCGTCTCCATGATGACCAGGCCGTTACTTTCAATAAAGGCCCCCGGCGTGCCACTGCCTGTTCCCTCATCAAGGACACCTGTAATTAGCCCGGTTGCCGGATCGATGGACAAGGTCGGCGGAAGGCCGGTAGCGGAATAGGTGAGTCCGGTACACGGATCCACATCGCTGGCGAGGATTTGTAAATTGATATTGTCCCCTTCAACGGTTTGCTGTGTCCCCGGATTCGTTACCACAGGTGCGGTATTGGGGGTTGTGCCTGTTACGTCGATGATCTCAATAGCTTTTAAAGCAGGATTTTCCGTCCCATGAACAAAGACGAGATCCAGGGTACCATCATTAACCGTGATGACATGCGATACCATGATGGCGCCAAGGGCACCCGCTGTTCCAAAAGGATCAATATCATCAAAGGCCGGAGGAACAACACCTTCTGCAGAAACGTCAAAAACGCGTTGCCCGGCTGCCGTAATATCACCGAAAATTTCTGCAAAATACAGTCGTATTTCCACATCGGTCCCCGGGTCTACATCGAAGGCCCAGGTCATTTCAGGTGCCCCGGTCGCATCAAATCGTTCTGTCTGAAACAACGTGCTCGGCGTCCCCGGAGGGAGGGAGGGGTGGGACATATTGATGGGTCCCGGGTGGGCGCTGGCTGCACCCTGGTTATAGAGTCCGTTCTCGCTTGAGTTTACCAGATAAGGTGAATTGGCTGCATTGGGAAATGTTCCTTCATCCCCGGTCCAATCAGGATTGGGGGCATCGGTTGCCGCGGTCAAAGGACCGCCTGCATTCACCCTGTATAATATATCGGTGGTGAGCCCGCTGGTCAGGGCTACATTGGTGACCGTACCGGTGTCATCCGTAATTTCCAAAGTGGCAACTTCATCAGGAAGGGCCCCCGTATGGGCGATCTGGATGGTGCTTCCCTGCCCTGAAGGCACCACGAAAAGCGGGCTTGTTTGTATGCTGAAAGAACCTGCATCAGCACCACTGAGGGCTAAACTGGTAATAAAGATCCCCTGATTACCACCCGTATTGTTTATGGTAAATGTCTCCACACCACCTATGGGTACAGTAAGGGCTGCAGGTGCAGAGAGCGTTCCGGCTACAAGGGGTGTTCCTGTTGGGTTATCGGTGCCGTAATATTCCATATTGTTCTGGGTTCCGCCTCCCTGCACGGGAGATCCCGAACTGATCCAGATGCCATCGCCCGAGACAATAGCCTGCGTCCCGTGCCTTGCATTGTTAAGATCGTCCAGAGCGGTCCAGTTTCCTGTGGAAACGTCCAGGGCATCTGTATTTACATAAGCCTGTCCGTTCCCTTCACCTCCAATGACCACCAGTTTTCCCTGGAAATTTACAGTCGATGAAGCTGCCCTTGGCGTAGGTAAATTACTACCCACAGCTAAGGTGGTCCACCCCGGATTTGCAAAATCATAGACATCCACCTCCGGGATCAGAGGGGCAAAGGTTCCCCCAGTTCCACCGCTTAACCTGCCTCCAACGGCATACAGCTTGTTTCCGATGACGGCGGAATGAAAATGATCCCTGGAATGGGGTGCATCTGCCAAAGGGGTCCAAACACCCGTTAAAGGATCAAATTCATCAAACCAGGGAATATAACCGCCATTGTGTCCGATGGTATTCCCCGCAATCACATAAAATTTTTCATTGTGTAGCACCAGGCCCGCAGACCCTCGCCTTCGGGCGACTGGAATTACCGGGCCTTCGGTCCACGTATCGGTCAGCGGGTTGTAAATAAAAATATTGTCTGCCGGTGTTTCATCGGGGAATTCATTGTCTATGAATGAGCCAATCACCCAGATCAATCCCTGGTATTCCGTGGCCTGAAAATGATTGAATTCAAAAGGCTCAGTCGATGCAGCTTCTGTCCAGGTATCGGTGTTGTAATTATACACATCAATTTTGTCCGAATTTCCACGGCCACCAAATAAATAG
>DATGCB010000088.1:0-5189 GCA_035312365.1 Eudoraea sp.
AGATTAAACCTCGCGGTCTTCACCCTTGCGACTTACTAATGGTTCGAGGAGTTACCCCCGCCCACAAGGGACTTGCACCCTCTAGATTAATTAACTACATTTCTGTAGTAAAAAGATGCCCATGCTGGGCACACACAAAAGCTATGACGATCATAGCCAGCAAAAACTGGCTACGCCGTATAGCTAAACCGTTGGCAACAATTGAAAAGATCAAAAAAATTTTAATTAATACTTAATATTATGAAGGCAATATTTTCATTACTAACGATAGCACTATTTGTTACTGGTTGTATGAAGCAAAATGAGGTTGATATCGAAAAAGAGAAAAAAATACTTATGAGTTTAAGTAAGGACTGGTCGGATTTAGTTAAAACAAAAGATATAGATACTATAATGTTTGGCTGGGCCGATGATGCTGTAATAATGGCTCCCGGATTTCCACCATTAAAAGGTAAAAATGCAATTAGAGAATATGTTGAAGAAGGTTTCAAGATACCCGGTTTTACAATAAAGTGGGAACCTTTAGAGGTTTATGTTTCCGAAAGTGCAGATATGGCCTATATGATTGAGCGAAACGAAATC
Organism: Eudoraea sp.; assembly: GCA_035312365.1. Taxonomy (GTDB): domain Bacteria; phylum Bacteroidota; class Bacteroidia; order Flavobacteriales; family Flavobacteriaceae; genus JAFMPW01. The sequence goes on from DATGCB010000088.1 coordinate 583, forward strand.
ATTGTTAATGATTCTCTGGGAAACCCAATCCCAAGTTATAATAAAACTGTAACGGTATGGCGTAAACAACCTGACGGAACATGGAAAAATGTTATAGATATCTGGAATTCTGATCCAACAGGCAAATTTTAAACAATAGCCAACAGAACCTATTAGCAATAGCGCCCTGCGGGACACTACTGCTCATACGAGCCTGACCGTTAGCTGCAACTCTGACAGACCGCCTGCAAGAAAACAGCTTTTTCCAAACACAGCAAGTTTCGGATTTTATAAACGCAGAACCGTTCGGACATTTGCATTATAAAATTCAGAAAAAATGGAAACACAAAATCAAATCAATTACAATCGAATTGCCGAAGCGATTGAATACATAAAAACCAATTTCAAATCGCAACCCAATTTGGACGAGGTGGCAGAAAAAGCACACATCAGTCCGGCTCATTTCCAACGAATGTTTACAGAATGGGCAGGAACAAGCCCGAAAAAATTCTTGCAATATATAAGCGTTGAATACGCCAAAAAAAAACTGAAAGAAGAACAGGCAACTTTGTTCGACACAGCTTTTGAAACGGGACTTTCCAGCACCAGCCGACTGCACGATTTGTTCGTAAACATTGAGGGAATGACACCTGCCGAATACAAAAATGGCGGTAAAAATCTGCAAATCAATTACAGTTTTGCCGAAAGTCCGTTCGGCTCTTTGATGGTCGCTTCCACATCAAAAGGCATTTGTCATATGGCATTTGAAGACGGTGAAAAAGTGGCTTTGCAAAACTTACAAGCTAAATTCCCTAATGCTTCGTTCCAAAGAAAATTGGACCTGATGCAACAGAATGCCCTGTTCATTTTTCAAAACGATTGGAGCAAATTACCGGAAATCAAACTGCACTTAAAAGGAACCGATTTTCAACTGAAAGTTTGGGAAAACCTGCTAAAAATTCCAATGGGGAGCCTTTCTACTTACGGAAATTTGGCCGAAAAAATTGGTATCCCAAATGCTTCCAGAGCTGTTGGAACGGCCATAGGAAATAATCCCGTAGCTTATTTGATCCCGTGTCATAGAGTGATACAGTCTACAGGAAATCTCGGAGGTTACAGATGGGGAAATACAAGAAAAACAGCAATTATCGGTTGGGAGGCTTCCAAAAATCAATAATTTCTTAATTACCGCAAGTTTCAGATTTCTTCAAGTGCGAACAAAACCAATCTTTGCAATTCATCATTATAAATTCTTATTCATGAAAACATTTATTTTAATCCACGGTTCTTGGCACAGTGCTTGGAACTGGCATAAAGTAATACCAATATTGGAAAATCAGGGCCACAAAGTTTATGCCTTAGATTTACCGGGAATGGGACGTGATAAAACACCTATCGAGAATGTTACTTTAAAATCAACAGTCGAAGAACTATGCAAACTCATTGACAGTATCCAAGGAAAGGTAATACTGGTTGGGCACAGTAAAAACGGGGTTATGATTTCTCAAGTCGCCGAATACCGCCCCGAAAAAGTGGAAAAACTCATTTATTTGGCAGCTTACCTTATACCTAACGGAAAAACCCAAAAAGAATATTCCGCTCAAGACACCAAGGGAAGGCTAAAAGGGTATGTCGATATACATAAAGAATCCAAGTCGCACACGCTTCGGGCCGAAATTTTCAGGGAAGGCCTCTACCATGATTGCGATGAGGATATTACAGAAATGGCAAAGGTAATTTTAAGCCATGAGCCTATTGAATCTGGCATGGCGAAATTGAAATTAACAGAAGAAAACTATGGAAGCGTTCCGAGATACTATATCGAATGTACGGATGACCGGGCGGTAACTCCGTTCATCCAACAAAAAATGTATGAGGAAACACCGTGTTTGAAGGTCTACAAAATCAATACAAGTCATTCACCATTTTTTAGCAAGCCAAAAGAATTATGCGATATCTTTTTGGAAATAGCCTGTAAAAGATAATGAAAACAATTGTTGATAAAATCGATGAAGCCAATTGGCACTTAGTGGGAGAAGACATGTGCCAAAACGGTTACGCCATTATTCCAAACTTACTTTCAGACGAACAATGCGAAATGCTGAAAGCCGATTATGACAAATCAAATTTATATAGAAAAACAGTCGTAATGGCTCGTTACCGATTTGGTTTGGGCGAATATAAATATTTCAATTATCCGTTGCCCGACATCATTCAGACAGTCAGAACAAGCATTTATCCTAAACTTGCACCTATTGCAAATGCCTGGTTCAAAGCGTTGAAAATTGACACAGAATTTCCGTTGATTCATGCAGAATTATTGGAAAAATGCCACGATAACGGACAACAAAAAGCTACGGTTTTGATTTTGAAATACAGCAAAGGCGGGTTTAACACCTTGCATCAGGATTTATATGGCGACATTTATTTTCCGATTCAAATCGTATTTGTCCTTGACGAACCCGACACGGATTTTACAGGCGGGGAATTTGTGATGACACAACAAATTCCACGAGCACAATCCAAAGCCATTGTGTTAAGGCCCAGGAAAGGCGATGTGTTGATTTTTACCACACATTTTAAACCCGAAAAAGGCTCGAAAGGTTATTATCGGGTGAATATGAAACACGGTGTAAGTGAAGTAAAATCGGGTAGCCGACACACTTTGGGAATAATTTTTCACGATGCCGTTAGTTAATTATGATACAACATTGTGAAATATCGAACATCGATTTACGAAGTAAAATTAAGCAACAAGAATTAAGTTTTGGCGGAAACAAAAAACTAAAAATTTACGGTTTAATAAATTGTAAATCGGGAAAAGGAATGAAACGGGAAAATCGGATTTTCTTTATTTCGGAAAATGAAGCAATTAAAAACGGTTTTCGACCGTGCGGACATTGTATGAAAACGGAATATAAAAATTGGAAGAATGGACTTATTTAATCCAACCATAGACAAGACCAAAAATTGGTTGCCGAAAGACGGAACGGTCAATTATTACGGGCAAATTATAAACAAAGAACAAGCCGATTCTTATCTCAAAAAACTGTTGGAATCCGTTGAATGGCGGAATGATAAAGCTATTATTTTCGGAAAGAAAATCATCACCAAACGCAAAGTGGCCTGGTATGGGGACAACCCATTTGAATACACATATTCCAATACCTCGAAATACGCTTTGCCCTGGACAAAAGAATTATTAGAATTAAGGATATTAACAGAAAAACAAACAGGCGAAACCTTCAACTCGTGTTTGCTCAACTTATACCACAACGGAAATGAAGGAATGGCGTGGCACAGCGATGGTGAAACGGATTTGAAGAAAGACGGAGCAATTGGGTCGTTGAGTTTCGGAGCAGAACGTAAGTTTGCCTTTAAGCACAAACAATCCAAAGAAAAAGTAGAATTGTTCTTACAACACGGAAGCCTTCTAGTAATGAAAGACAGCACGCAAACGCATTGGTTGCACAGACTTCCGCCAACAAAAAAAGTAACTGTACCGAGAGTGAATTTGACATTCAGAATGATTGAAAAATAAAGAGCAGCAGCTATCAATATGTATAAGCAATATCGGTTTATGTGATAAAATGAAAGTGCTTGCTCTTAACTTACTTTGGGCTAAACTGAACAGTTAGTGCATCAAATTCCCCTACTGCTCATACACGAGACCGTTGGCAACAAGCTAAAAATTTAGAATGCTAAAAAGAATATTACTCCTAATTTCAATTGCAACTTCCATTTATGGGCTTGCCCAGAGTGATAAAAAATTTCTTTACATAGTAGATTCAATTCCAATCATTGGAGAACTAAAAGTGGGGTTTGGGACTTCGAACCAGGAAGAAATCGATCGAGTTGTTAATGTTACTGACAAAGAGTACATCAATTCTACTGAATTCAAGGATTTAGACGAAATAATCTATGTTTTTACAAAAGCTTATGCGCGACGTCCTGATAGTATTAAGGCAATTCCAACAACAAAATTAATGACCTAGAAAAACGAAATATTCTAAGGGTATTAGGTGCTCTGATTAAGTACAGATTAATATATTTAGAGGCACATATTAGGCACTTATAAAAACAATAAACCCCATAAACATTAGTATTTACAGGGTTTTCTAAGTACCTCGGGTGGGAATCGAACCCACACTCCCGAAAGAACTGGATTTTGAATCCAGCGCGTCTACCAGTTCCGCCACCGAGGCATCTTAATTATTCTTATCTCTTATTTGTCTGTTTAGTTCTTTTCCCATTCCGGACTGCCAATATTTTTCCCTGGCCCGAGCCTTTTATCTATTGTCACTCCTTTCCGTGTAAATGAATTCAAAAGGGGCGTATGGCCTGGTGGTTTTCTCCCCGCCATTATGATGCCTGTTGTATCTTTTTTCAACATTTACCGTTGTTCCTGCATAAATGTAATTACGAATTAAGCCAGATATTGCACAAACCCAATCCATAATTTCAAAATTTCAAACCTGTCGGGCCTGCCTTCACGTCTGCCGGTCCAACCTTCGGTTGGTAAATCCGCCTTTACCTGCCGGCAGGCAGGATCGAGGCATCTTTGTTGCAGGAGGATTGCAAAACTATAAAATATTTTTAATCAGGTGACTAAAATTCCGGACATTTAT
>DATGCB010000089.1:0-25203 GCA_035312365.1 Eudoraea sp.
ATAATGATCTTGCGACTTTCGTCTTTAAACGCGGTTTCATAGTTGCGAACCGTCCCTTTAAATTTAATTCCCGGCTCGTGGTTATAACCTCCACCTCCTTCTCCGATTCCAAAATATGGCAGGAAAATATCCGCTTCACCATCCTGAATTTTTATTTGATTGGCATTTGTGGTCAGGCTGATACTTTGCCCCCCCGTTCCAATGGTCCTGCCCGCTTCAAATACAAAATTACCGGTCTCAACCAACTCCTTTATACCGTTGTATTCCAAATTGGCTTTTTCTTCCTTCAGCGATCTCTTCTCGGCTTTTGATTGCCCAAAGGTTGTGCCTGTAATAAGTAACAGAACACATAATATTTTTCCCATGTTTTTCATATGGTCAAAGTGTTTATTTTATTCGATAACAACAAATTACAGGCCCTGGTCCATCCACTTTATTTTAATTCCCGATCATAAACCTTGCTTAAAATGTACCCTCAGGGTGACCGGCACAGGTCAAAATATTCTCCCGGCTAAGGGATTTTGAAGGTGTGCACAATATATGTTCCACACTCCGGGTTATAATTCGGTGTCCCTGCAATACCGCTATACATCCGGAACTTTGGCAACAAGCACCCAGATCTTTTTACTCGCTTCATTTTCCCAATTCCCGATATTACGGAATTCTTCGGTGATTGTAAATCCGGCCTCCTTCAATTCCTTCTTCACATATCCGGGTGAAAGCGTATGCGCATTGGTCTGTTCCTCCCTTGATTTGTTTTTAACACGCTCTTTTAACTTCTCCAAAATCAGTAAACGGCCCCCCGGTTTTAAAGATTTACGTATATGGGACAACATTACGTCATAGGCATCAATTTCATGATAGGTGTCTATCACAAAAATGACATCCATGGTTTTTTCGGGTAATCTGGGATCGTCATAAGCCCCCATTGTGGGGATCACATTTTTAAACAGTCTTTTTTCGGCGTTCTCTTTCAAAGTTTTCAACCGGTCTTCCCGTACGTCAACGGCATAAACGCTTCCGTGGTCCCCCACCCTGGATGCCAAATGCATGCTTAGGTATCCTTCATGGCACCCTATATCTGCTACGGTATCCCCCGGTCTTACTTCGGCCCATCGAAACAAATCGTCCACGTTCATCCAACGGTCCCTTTCTTTCCACGAATTTTCGGAATATTGAGCCGAAATGGCTGTCACAGTCAGGAACCACAGGCAGACGGTAAGGATAACAGAGTTGACTTTCATAGTCAAAAGGTAATCAATAGGATCAAATTCTTGCCTTAAAATTCTCTTAAACTATTCCCAGAACACTTCATGGTCAGGAATAACAGTTTTTCATCCATCGCAGCGGGAATTATTAACGCTTAAGCACAAAAAAGCCTACCAGGGAGTCACCACTGGACGTATCAATGCGATACCAGTATGAATCAGACGCCAGTGGCCTGCCGTTAAAATTCCCGTCCCAGCCCGCATTGGGTTCCAATTGTTTCAGCAGTTGTCCGAATTTATTAAAGATCAATACCACGGTAAACCCTGATTCGGAATTGGAAGGCACCAACCATTCATCGTTGAACCCGTCATTATTAGGTGTAAAAAACTTGGGAATTGGAACGAACTCGGTCATCACATCAAACCCCTCCGTCATAAATGATTCTTCAGTGCATGCTTCGGCCATTCCACTATTACCATAAGGCGTCAGGGTCACATAAATTCTTGTGTTTTCCGGCAAATCACTCCCGAATTCATAGGCATTGGAAGATATGATATCGGCACCATCAACAAGATCTGTCCCTCCTGGCAGGGTGCCCACATTTAGGATATAACCCGTTGCACCGGTAACCGGCTTCCAGGAAAGGTCCGAAGACAAGGCTACATTGCCGGCGCCATTGACGGGGACGGTAAGTGATGTACATTCAGGAGGCAATGGGGCGGCTCCTGTTGTAAATGAAATGGGCTCGCAATTTACAGCCGCTCCAAGATCGTTATAGGGGGTTATGCGAACGAAATACAGGGTGTTCCCCATAAAATTCGGAGGTTTAAAATTGGTGCCGGTGCCAACATCTACATTATCCAATATTTTTACACCGCCGAGATCCTTTTCCCATATGGTCATTAAATAACCGGAAGCACTGAAATCCCTGATCCATGTAATATTTGCAGTGACGGAAACAAATTGTCCCCCATCAAAAGGATCAATAATTTCCGTACACAGCGGGGGGCTCTCCCCCCTGGTCCTGAAATTTGCTTCTGAACACATCGCGGATTCTCTATCAGCATTGTACGGAATAATGCGAACATATATTTGTTGAAATTCAGGAAAATCGGCCGGAAGGTTATAGGTAGTCACATTACCCACATCTTCGTTATCAAGGATGTCAGTGCCGCCAGGAGATGTCCCTGCAGTAATGACATAGCCTGCCGCAATGGGTTGTGGTGCCCATGTCATCCCGGCACCTGGTGGCACTCCATACGCTCCGTCTAAAGGGCTTAGCAGGGTAACACAGCCCGGTATGGTGCCTGCCTCCCCGGTAGTGAAACTTTCCTCGGGGCAATTTGCAGCACTCCCATCATTGTTGTTGGGAGTTACGGTCACATAATAAGTAGTATTCGCCATAAGGCCCGACGGTGGCGTATAATTCAGACCTGGCCCAACCGGCCATCTGTCCAAAACATCCGAACCCCCTGAAACCGTACCGACCGTTAATATGTAGTTGGTCGCATTCGCCACGGGTTTCCAGCGCAAAGTGGTAGTCACCTCCACGCCCGCTGCCCCGTCCAAAGGACCGTTCAATACAGTACAATCTGGCGCCTGTGCCCGGCAGTACGAAACCAGTAAAGAACAAGCGAGCACAAAAAGGGACACGGACAACCATTTGCGCCGGCAATTTATCCCCATAGCTTCCAGATGTTCCATCTCTAAAGATAAAAGAATTATCACATGCTTAGTCGGCCATACCCTTAGAAACTAAAAAGTGACCGATATTTTACCCCTGATATAAAAGGGTACTCCGGGGGTAAAGTGTATTTCTTCCACCGATTGGAGCTCGTTGAACAACCGGCTTTCCGTCGCAAATTGCGTTTCGTTCCAGGCGGTATCGAACAGGTTCTCAACGATCACGCCTAAGGTCCAGTTATTCAGCGAGTAATTTAAATTCATATCGGTCACAAAATAACCTGCCGCAACGATGGAGTTGTCTTCTTTTGCGGGTCGATCTTTAATATACCTGTAGTTGATCCCTCCGCTGAAGTTCCCGAGATCCTTAAAGGAAAATCCACCTGAGGAAGTCAGGTCCGGGGCCAGGGGTATATAGTCCTCGCCCTCAGGTTCCTCGGTACTTCTGGCATAGGTATAGTTGACATCTCCGTAAAAGAACAACCAGTCGGCCAACTGATACCGAAGCCCCAGATCTACTCCGAAGCGCCTGGTTTTGCCGCTGGGTTCCACGATCCCCGCATCGCCTACATATACAAATTCCTGTTGCAGGAAGAGCGACCAAAGGGCGGCATTCAGTATGAGCCGGTCCAGGGGTTTTGCAATCACACCCAGGTCTGCCCCCACTGCCCCCGGCAATATTTTTTTACCATCATTTGCTGTCACCACCCGGGTATCATTAGAATGAAAGCCCAGTCCGGTCTTTGCAAATAACTGCACCCTGTCGGAAGCCGCAAATACCGCACTAAATTTAGGTGCCAGAAAGAGTTTATTCTCACTTTGACTCAGATAGGTCTCGGGTATCAGATCCTGATAGTCAAATTTTAGAAAATCCAACCGCAGCCCCGGATTGAAAGTCCATTTGTCTTTCTTAAAGTTAAGGTTGGCAAAGGCATAGCCATTTAATTCATCCGCATTGCCAAAAGCCAGTCGTTCGAGCAGTGTTTTTCTGTTTTGTGTGTGGGATAATTGTACGTCATTAACATCATCATACCTGAAGCCGACGCCTGCTTCATAGCTCAATTGCGAGTCGTGGTCTTCCAGGTGGAAAGAACGGTCATAAATTGTCTCTGCTCCCAAGATCAAACGATCCTCTTTTTGCCTGATCTGATCTGCGTTTACCGGATCCTCCAGGAAAAACGTAAAATTGGAAAAGAGTTCAAAATCATAGGCTGAAATAAAGGCATTGGACCGTATCCTGCGATGTTCGTCCAGTTGCTTACTGTGATTGATCCAGAGGTTGGACCTGCTCGTGGTGCCTCCCTCCGTGTCGTCAATGGCGCCAAAACGACCGATCAGTCCCTGGTCCACGGCCCGTTGAGGGATTTGGCCGGAAGCATCCCATTTGCTTTGGAAATGTGAAAGCCCAATACTCAGCTTTTCATCTTCCCGGTTATTGAAATTATAACGTCCCATGATATTGAGCCGGTTAAAATTCTGGGGGGAATCGAAGACGCCATCCGTCAGCACCAGTTCCGAGGCAAGGTAGGCATTGCTTTTCTCGCCCTGTGATATCTTCAGGAGGCTGAGGGCCCTGATTGAATTGAATTGCCCGGCTTCCAGCGAGATTAGATTTTGGTTGATGGTCTCCTTTGTTTTCAGATCGATATAACCGGCTGTATTAAAGTTGCCCTTGTGTGCATAATAGGGCCCCTTGCCAAAATCAATACTCTCAATGATCTCAGGAATAATAAAGTGCATATCCGCATATCCCTGCCCGTGTGCATGGGATACCATATTCACCGGCATGCCATCCACATTGATTGATATATCTGTACCGTGATCAATATCAAATCCCCTTAGGAAGATCTGTTCTGCCTTACCGCCTCCCGCATGCTGCCCGATGATTAACCCGGGGATTTTCCGAAGGATTTCCTGGGAAGATTTTACAGGGTTGGCCTTCACGTCCAAATTCACCAATTTGCTCAATATGTTGACTTTGGAAACCAAGACCACCTGATCAAGGGATACCGCCGATTCTTCCAGCACAATAGCGATGGTGCTGTCTAATTGGGATTCCGTAATGGTTATTTCCTGGTTTTTGTATCCCAGGCTATAGAAAAAGATGATATCCCCTACCGATATATCGTCTAATTCAAAATATCCCGATATATTGGAATAGGTGTAACCACCGGTGGTCTTATTGTATACTCCAACGCCCTCCAAAGGAACGTTCATATCCGACACGATAGTTCCATTTAGTTCATGTGCGCTGAGGGTCCCAAACCAGGCAAACCCCAGTACGCATAATATATACTTCGTCATATTATTATTTTTTTAGTGAAATTTTTTCTACCACACACCACACAGCACCTCTGAACCCAGAGATGTGATAAAGGTCAGGTAAACATGTTTCAGGGAAATGCTATTGCCGAAATAAGGATGGCCAGATAAGAACAGGTCCTTTTAATGGATCGTCTCAGGCTTCCGTAACTTCGGGAACATCATTTTGCGGGGGTTTATACAACCGCACAGGGTAGCCCGAATACGGCTGCCTGGCAGTATAAAAGAATATCTTTGGAAAGTATTTCCTTTCTGTTTTAAAAAAAACAAGGGTATGAGTGCTTATGTGCTTATCAACAGTGATTTCAGTAATTGGAACCTCGCCATGCTCATGTTGTTCTTCCGATGCTTCAAAAATTGAAGAGACGAAATCAATCAGGACATGCCTGTGCCCGGCATCCGTGTTACTTTTGTCGTGGTAACTATGTATTTTACCATCAGGGGTTTGGGTACCGACCGGGTGTCCGATAACAACGCCCGGGGCCTCCAAGCTATGCGAAAGTGTGTGCAGCGCGCTGTTGAACTGATGGTGGAAGGGATAAAGCAGGTAGCAAGCTGCCATAAGAAGTGCCAACCGGCTGACCAGTAAATTCCTGTATTTCTTATGTCCTGATTTCGCTTGCATTAATTATGGTTCTATTGCATCAAAGCTTCCAGGGTTTCCTCTATAAATTTCGCATAATCCGAAATGGTTGGAAGTTCAAAAATTTTGTTTAATGGAAAATTCATTCCTAGTTCGTCATTAATTCTGGTGGTTACTCTTATGGCTGCCAAAGAATGTCCTCCAAGTGCAATAAAATTATCGTACACCCCTATTTTGCTCAACCCCATCACTTCTTTCCATATGCCTTCGAGAAGTTCTTCAATTTCATTGCCGGGTGCCACAAAGGGGGTATCCATTTCCAACTGTACCTCATTAAGGCTTCTCAGCACGGCCTTATTGACTTTACCATTGCCGGTCAGTGGTAATTCTTCCAGGTGTTTAAATACACTTGGAATCATAAATTGCGGGATTTTTTCAGAGAGATACCTGTTTAAATCCATGGAGGACAATCTTACCTTCCCGGTATAGTATCCGACAAGCCGTTTCCGGCCTTCCCCCTGACGGTCCATTTCTTCATAGCCAATTTCCTTCATAATCCGCTTTACTTCAGTTTCGTCAATGTATTCATTTATCTCCTCCAGCGTTTCCTCCCTGGTTTTATGGCCAAGTCGAACATCCCAGCTATATGGGAATGAATAATTGCTGTACCCTTTTTCCTTTTTATGGACATAGATCCCCAATTGGTTGATCAGGCAATTGGTTGACCTTCCGGTATCCGTAGGGCGAACCCAATCTACATTCTCTTTTAAAAAGTGAAGCATCTCGCCAAGACTTACATCGCTATATCGGTAAAAATCCACAAATTGCACTTTGGTAAATGTACTTTCATCATGAAACATGGAGACATCTAAAAGTTGTTTTACGGCATCCTCCTCCTGATGGTATAATTTTCTCGCTTCAAGGATCGTTCGATCGATGCCGGCATTACTGATTGTTTCATCCCAAAAGAGTTCTTCGGTTAACCTGGTTTCAAAAAATTGACCCCTGGAAAGTCCGGTAACCACAAATGGGATATTCTTATCCAGGGCGACTTTGGTGCTCAACGTATAAATTGTCTTAAAACAACCATTACAGACGTTCTGATGCCGATGCAGACTGTCCACAAAGATCTTATTCATATGGGGCGTCTCACCATACATGTGATCCACCCCGAGTTTCTTTACAATTTTATTGATGTTGGTTTTTGCCTGGTCAGAAATATAGCCGTTATCAAGGGTAAAAGCCAATACTCTGAGCCCCATATTGACGAGTTTGGCCAGGATATAAGTGCTGTCCTTACCGCCGCTCAATAGTGACAAACAGTCATATGATTCATTAACTCCCTTTTTGGAGGTCAGGAGTTTCCGGAGTTGCTCCTCTGTCTTAAAATATTTATCGGTCTTTTCCTTATACCCCTTAAATGCATTGCAGAGGTGGCAAATACCCCCTTCATCAAAGTCGGCATTTGGATAATTGCTGGGAAGCCCGCATTCCGAGCAGTTGATGATTTCACTTTCCGGGATGATTTGTTTTTCTTTCATGACCACTACGGCAGCAGTGTCGATGTCCGGATGGTTGGAAAGGTTTGCCTCTATATCGGCAAGTTCTATCCGGAAACCGCTCAATTTCACCTGTTCATCAATGCGCCCCAGATATTCGAGGTCCCCTTCGCCGTTCCATCGCACCAAATCGCCCGTATAATACATTTTAGTCCCGGGAAGAAACGGATTGTCCACAAATTTTTCTTTGGTCAACTGTTCCATATTCGCATAGCCGGCGGATAGTCCGGGACCACTCAGATAAAGTTCCCCCGTGACCTGTACAGGGACCAGGTTTTTATAAGCATCCAGGACATACACTTTCATATTGTCAATGGGTTTCCCTATGGGTACGGATGTACCGTTATGTCTGCTTTTATCATAAGCACACACAACACAACCCACGGTGGCCTCCGTGGGGCCGTATTCATTGTATATGACTGCCTTGCCTCCGAGGGATGCAAAAATGGAACCTGCTGTGCCGGTTTTGAAATCCTCACCACCAACGATCACTGTCCTTATTTTTGAAGAAGAGAGGTCACGTGAACCGATGAACGAAAGATGGGAGGGTGTAAGTTTGATCGCATTTACTTTATTGTCATCCAAAACCTGCATTAGGGAAAGGTCGGGGCCATGGCCGCTTTCCCTGTAAATTACGAGTTCCCCACCCGTTATTAAGGGCAGGAAGAGAGACGTTATGGTAAGATCAAATCCAATAGAGGTAAAAAACGGAAAGTTAAAGGCTTCCCCATTCGCATAGTAGTTCCTGGCCCACGAAAGATAGTTGTTAAGTGCCCCCATGGGGATCATCACCCCTTTTGGCATTCCAGTAGATCCCGAAGTATACAGCGTATATGCTATTGAATCCCTGTCTTCCTCCCATTCCTGATAAGTCACCGGTGCTTTGGCAATATCCTCCTTAAGGGTATCAACATCCACCGTTAAAATGTCCAAATCCGATGTTTTTGCTTTAAGTGCACTTTCTGTCAGCAGCAGGCTGCAGTCCGAATTTTTCAAGATGTAGTCCATCCTGGTTATAGGCAGATCCGAAGGTATGGGAACAAAGGTAGCCCCGAGTTTCAGGGAGGCCAGCACACTGACCACGTAGTTTTCTCCCCGGAAAAAATAGAGCCCCAATTTCTCCCCGGATCGCACGCCGGAATCTTGCATGTAATTGGCCAGTTGGTTGGCTTTTTTATTCAGGGTTTCATAGTCCATCGTCCTGTCTCCGGACCGTAGCGCCACAGAGGGACCATGGAAGGTAACTATTTCCTCAAATCCGCGGAGCACGGATTCCGTGGTAAATTTTGGGGCAGGATTTACCAGTAAAGCCTTTCTTTCTTCCTCCCCGATCAGTGATGGTCTGTCAATTTCCTTATGCATATCATCGAGCATGGCATCCATTAACTGCAAAAAGTGTTGAGGTGCCCTTTTTCTCAGGGTCTTGTTAAAACTGGCATGATTTAAATCGAATAACAGCACGATCTCTCCTTTGGCATCAAAATCCACCACGTGGCAACGCAATTGATGACTGCTGTCCATATGGTCCGGATGTATCCAGCGAACCTTTGTTTCAATACCACTAAAATCCGAAAAACCCGTCGGAATGTAGTTTAGGACCACATTGAAGCTACCGCTTATTTCGGGCGTTATCCCGGCTTGTTGAGCGTACCTGATGTAGTCATTGGCTTCAAGTTTTATACGCTGAAGTACGCTAAAGAAGGTATCACCTTCCTTTATCCGGATGGCCAGGGGGAAAATTTCAATAAGGTAACCGACCACCTCCTGAAACTTCCTTGTTGTCCTGTTGTGGGAGGGTGCCCCGACTGCCAGTTCTTTTTGCCCGCTCACTCTGTACAAATAAACATGCAACAGGCTTATTAATATGTTGAAAAGTGAAAGATGTTCCGTCCAGCTCCGGACCTCGGGGATATTGGCAATAGCCCGTAATTTAGTTGAACGATCGGGTCCCAATGGGACTGAAACACGGGTGGAAGCCGTGGTATCTGCCCCGGTTTTTGTACCGTACAATGCCGGGGTTTGCGAAAGATTATCGATCTTATCCCTCCAATAGGAGTTTGCTTCTTCCTTTTGATCTTCCTGTTCTGCAAGAGTGGCGCGGATATAGTCCAGATAGGAAGGGACATCCAGGGATTCAAAGGCCGTGTTGTTTTCAAAATCCCGGTAATACCCGCCCATTCGGGCAAAAATAATTTTGAAAGAAACCACATCAGTGACCAGATGGTGCATATTCAGAAACCAGATGTAATGCTCTTCGGACACTCTTAGCAAAGCGGTATCAAAGATCCTTTTTTCGATCTCAATTCGTTGCTGACTTCGCTTCCTCAAATAATTAATAATCCCGGTCTGATCTGATTCCGCTGAAAAATCGATTACTTCCATCTCAAAGTTTTCCAGTTTCCCAAGGGTCTGATACGGAATGCCATCTTCTTCGAAATAGAGCATCCTGAAGGCATCCGTGGCATCGATAAGTTTTTGAAAAGCTTTTCTGAAGTGGGAAATATGAAGCTTCCCAGAGAGTTCAAAGGTATAGGCAGTATTCAGCAGGGGAACACCCGGGTGCATTTTGTGCCCCGCCCATAAGGATAATTGACTTGCCGTAAGCCCTGTCTTCATCTTGTCCATAAGTCTATGTATGATACGGATACCCTTAGGTTAACCCTGATCTTTTCCAAGAAAATTCAAAATATTCTGAACCGTCATAAAATTTTCCACCGTCATATCTTCATTATTTATCTTCATATGACATTCCTTTTCTATAAAGAGCACGAGCTTCATCATCCCCAGGGAATCAATGATCCCGGACCCCAGAAGATCGTCCTCCGGGCCTATGTCCTGCAAGGGATCATTGGAAATCTCCGATTTTATATAGTTGATGATTTTATCTTTCATAGCTGTTTTGTCCCCATATTTTTAATAATTTCCTTCCGGTCTATTTTCCCGGAACTGGTCCTCGGAAAATCACTTGCCACTTCTATACTTTCCGGAATAGCATAGGATGGAAGATGTGATTTGCAAAAGGTTTTGAGCTCCCGAATATCAATATGGGACCCCCTCATGGGATTGATCGCCGCTGACAATTTCCGGTAATCGTTTTCCCTTTCCACCACCACTACAACAGCCTCCTTCACACCTTCATGTTTTAATAAAGTTTGCTCAATTTCATCCAGTTCAATTCTAAAGCCCCTTAATTTTATTTGCCGGTCACTCCTTCCCAAAAAAAGCAACTGTCCCTGTTCATTTTCTTTGACCAGATCGCCCGTCTTGTAGTAAACGTGATCATAGCCATCGGCCACCTTTATTCGATACAAAGAACGCTCTGTGAGTTCGGGATTGTTCCAATACCCCCGCATCATTGTGGCGGTGCGAACTGCTAATTCTCCCGGTACACCGGCCGGGGCTTCCGTACCCTCCTCAAGTAATATCCGGTATTCGGTATTGTCCCATACCGTACCTATCGGTATAGGTTCGTCGGCTTGCGGTATGGATTTCAAGTGATAATAGGTACAAAGGATAACCTCTGCCGGCCCGTATAAATTACTGAATTTTGCATGGGGCCATAGCTGCATCAGAGCCCTGAGGTGTTTTGTGGTAAATACCTCACCGGCAAACAATACCCAGCGCAGGGAACTAAAATCGTGTTTTTCGATCTCCCCGTACAGCAAGGCGTTGATCAACATAAGTGGTACCGAATACCAGATCGTAATCTTTTCCTTAGCGACCAGGGCCGACAGGCTGGGTGGCAGGCTTAAATGTGCATCCGGAATGATAACCGCCGTAGCACCTGCCAGGGGAGCCGCAAAATAACCAAAGGTAGAGGGATCAAAGTGCAGCGGGGCAAAAGTACCCACCTTGTCGTTTTCCGTAAAACCGTATAACCGGGAGGCGATCTTGGCCAGTGCAAGTCCGCTGTAATGTGTATGCATTATGCCCTTGGGGATTCCGGTAGACCCTGAAGTATAAAGGATAAATGCCAGGTCCTGCTCCAGAATTCCGGGTAATTGATCCAGGTGCGGAACTTGAGAAAAAACCTGCTCCCATGGAATGGTCTCAACATTAACATCGGCATCGGGAGTCATCCCCACAATCGTTTTTAGGCCGTCGACATCCTTGGTTAATGCCCTGATTTTTTGTCGTTGTGTCTCCGTGGTGACCAGGTGCTCAACCCCGCAGTCCTTCAGAATGGAGACCGATCGGGAAACCGGCGCAAAAGGATCTATGGGAACATAGGCGGCACCGGATTTGAGTATCCCAAATATACCGACCGCCGTGTCGAGGCAGCGATTCATAAATACGGCCACCCTGTTTCCTTTTTGGACCCCTGAATGATTTAACTGATGAGCAAGCTGATCCGACTTGTGTTTCAATTCACGGTACGAAATGGAATCCTCCAGACATCTAAAGGCATCCTTCTCCGGGAAAAGGAGGGCCGATCGATCAATGATTTGAGGAAGTGTATACATCTGAATATGTTTCTTATTCCGTTAATAATTGTTTATTGTGGAACATATGCGGTACAGGCGATAATTTCGAATGTCTATGTAAATAGAGAAATTGCCCCGATCCCGGACCATACCGGGCCGGTACTGGTGAAATAATGGTGGTAGCCCCTGAATTATGGCGCCATGGAAGGGCTGGAAATCTTCCCTTATTGTCCCGTGTGTATACAGTCAATGTCATAATTTCCTTTTTCACGGTTAGCAGCCGTACTTTCGGGTACTTTTACATTCCAGGGCGATCCCTGAATCACATATCCGGCCATTAATTGTGCCGTTACTCATCTTTGGCAGGCCATGCCATTCCTGCCTAGATCACTCCGGCCTACCGGATCGGGACAGCATTACCCCGATCTCATTCCGGTCTATTTTCCCGGAACCGGTTCTGGGAAAATCTTCCATAATGGTTATAGTTTCAGGAATGGCGTACGCGGGCAGGTGTTCTTTACAAAAACCGAGCAGTTCTTCCCTTTCCAAAACTGAACCAGCTACCGGCTTCACCGCCGCCCCCAGAACTTTATCCTCCTCATCCATGTCCATTAAAAAAACTGCGACCTCCTCTACGTCCTCGTGTTGCAAGATGGTGAGTTCAATGCCATCCAACTCGAGACGGTACCCCCTAAATTTTATTTGCCGGTCATTTCGACCCAGAAACATCAATTCGTTATTGTGATTCTCCTGCACCAAATCGCCCGTCCGGTAGAAAATATGGTCGTACCCGGGGGTTACGTTTACCCGGAACAGCGATTTTTCAGTAAGTTTTTGGTTTTTCCAATACCCGTGCATAAGGGTGGCCGTCCTTACGACCAGTTCCCCGGGCTCCCCCTTCTCAACCTCCCTATCGCTGGCATCCAGGATCTTATATTCAGTGTTTCCCCATACGGTACCAATGGGGATAGGTTCATCGGCCAATGGCGGGTTGTTTAAAATATAATAGGTACAGGCGACCGTCTCTGCCGGACCATACAAGTTATTGAATTTGGCATGGGGCCATTTTTGCATTAGCGCTCTTAAATGTTTTAAGGGAAAAACTTCCCCGATAAATAAAACCCATCGCAAGGAATTAAAATCGTGCTTATCAATGTCACCATGCAATAAGACCTGAACAAGGGTGAGAGGTACCGAATACCAAACGGTAATTTTTTCTTTGGCAACCAGGGCACACAGGCTCACTGGTAACCTAAGATGCGCATCCGGGATAATGACCGTAGTAGCACCCACCATCGGGGCCGCAAAATAGCCAAAGGTAGACGGATCAAAGTGCAACGGGGCAAAATTTCCGATACGGTCCTCACTGTTAAAACTATGAAGGTCAACAGCCAGTTTTGCCAAACTTAGTCCGCTATAGTGTGTATGCATGATCCCTTTCGGTGTCCCAGTGGACCCCGAAGTATACAAAATAAAAGCCAGATCCTCCTCCAGGATGATCGGAGGTACATACCCCTGCAGGTCCAGCGAGAAAATGGTATCCCACGCAATTGTTTTAACTGTCAATGTTTCGGTGATACCCACAATGGACTTCAGGAAAGGGGTGATCTCTGCAATGGCCCTGATCTTATTGCTTTGGGAAGGCGTTGTAATAATATATTCAATATCGCAATCTTTTAAAATATGCAATATGTTATTTAAGGGCATAAAAGGATTTATTGGGACGAAGACACCTCCTGCCTTAAAGATGCCATGAACCGCGATGGCGGTATCCAGGCACCGGTTCATAATGATACCGACCACCCGGCCCTTTTTCAGACCAGCCCCTATGAGGTAAGATGACAATTGATTTGCCTTTTCATTAAGTTCCTCATAAGTGAGGGCATCATTAAGGCACCTGAAGGCTTCTTTTTCAGGGAATCGCTCAGCGGTTTGTTCAATGATCTGTGCAAGGGTATAAATCATAAAGAAATAACTTTAGTGATCAATTAGTTCATTGCAACAATTAAATAGGAATGGCCCAAAAAGTAATCGCATAAAGGTAATTGAAGATCATATTGTTATCAAATGATTATGATGTTTCTGAACTATAATTATGTATATATGGTCGAAAAAAATGTATAGAAGTAAATAAAATTCCCAAAAAAATACCATATTTATATGCATTTGCACAATTAGTTTAACAATATTCAATGGACAAATATATTTGTGAAGTACAGTATATTGAGAAAAACGGAATAGAAATCCGATTTTTTATTTCTTAAAAAGTTAAACAAAATTGTGGCCTAAAGAACATGCAAGATCCGTTTCCCTTAAACATTTAATTGACCAACCATGAAAAAAAGTGCCTTTTCGTTGCTATTTATTTGTTTTGTGTTAACGTCATTCCTGGGTTTTGCTCATCAGCCAAATCAGAGTTTTATTTATTTCAGGGTATATGAGAGTGCAGGAATTGAAGGCCGGTTCGACATTCATGTGAATGAATTGAATAAAGTATTCGGTTTACACCTGGAGGACTACCCCTCAGCAGAAGAAATTCGCCCCGAATTGTCCCGTATTCAGGAATACTTATTGAATCACACCAAAATTTCATCAGTTTACGGAACTTATGAAATGGTTTTTACAGGAGAATTAGAAATGTTGAGGGCGATAGAAGGTTCCTTTGCCATGGTTTATTTCAAGTTAAAGAATTCGGAAACCCTTCCCGATAATCTGGATATTACTTATACTGCCTTTTTTGACGAAGACCCTGCCCATGTAATGATGGTTGCCATGGAGTACAATTGGAAAGCCGGCCTGATTAACAACGAAGCGCTGATCGCCCTGAACTTTACTGAAAATACTACTTCGCAGACCCTGTCCTTGACCGATTCCTCCATCTGGAATGGATTTGTAGCCATGGTGAAGCAAGGCATCTGGCATATTTGGATCGGGATTGACCATATCTTATTCCTGTTGGCTTTAATACTTCCCTCGGTCGTCCGAAGGACTTCCCGCCCAACCAGGGAGGACCCGGAACCTGCCGCAAAATTCAGTATATGGGGCTGGAAACCGGTTCCGAGATTCCGCCCGGCATTTATATATATCGTGAAGATCATTACTTTTTTCACGATTGCCCACACCATTACCCTGAGTCTTGCAACCCTTGAAATTGTTACACTTCCTTCGCGTATGGTGGAGTCGATCATTGCGCTGTCGATTGGCCTGGCTGCATATCACAACATTATCCCTATTTTTAGAAGCAGGGATTGGATCATCGCCTTCCTGTTTGGTTTATTCCACGGCTTTGGATTTGCCAGCGTACTGGCCGATTTAGGGATCAGAGGTGAGTTTGTGACAATGACCTTGTTCGGCTTTAATCTTGGGGTGGAAATTGGTCAGCTCGTGATCATAGCCATGATATTCCCTGTACTATACCTTATCCGAAAACAAAAACTATATCCACAGTTCCTTGTTTATCTTTCAATTATTTTAATTGTAATTTCGTTGTATTGGTTTGTAGAAAGATCCTTTGATATCAACCTGACACTGGATGACTACCTTCGCAGAAAAGGCTATAAAATTGCGGTATGGCTGGGATTGCGATAAATTGGCTATGAAAAAAAATGAAAAAGGAAAATGATAAATCTACCCTTTTAAGCAGGTGGAGGAGCAGGGAAAAATCATCTGCTGAGACCACCCCAATCACAAAGGCTCCCGGGGATATCCCCATTCCATTGTCCCGTGGTCAGCAGCGGCTCTATTTTTTAGAGCAACTCTATCCGAATAATCCGGTATACAATTCTTCGGAAATATATTCATTTCAGGGGCCTTTAGATGTAGAGCGGCTCAAAAAAAGCCTGCAATTGGTGATTGAGGCAAATGACATACTCAGATGTTCTTTCCATCTGACGGAAGGTATCCCTATCCAAAAAGTGAATGAGGACACTTCCCCGGATATCAGATCCATAGATTTGAGTCAACTTTCTACCCAGGAGAAAGACAGACGCCAGGAGGAAATACTGACCGAAGACTCCCTTGCGCCATTCAATTTAGAACACGCTCCGCTGATGCGCATTATTCTTCTGAAACGAAGCCCCTTAGAACACATCTTGTTTTTCACCATGCACCATATCATTACCGATAAATGGTCCATGGACCTGTTCAGGGATCAGCTTACCGAATATTACAAGGCACTTAGCCGGGAAGAGTCAGTAAAGGCATCGAAGGGTGAAATCCAATTCACGGACTATGCGTACTGGCAGCAACATCAGGAAGTGGATCCAAAACAATTGCAGTATTGGAAAAATAAGTTGTCCGGGGAAATCCCTTTTCTGCAACTTCCGACAGATTATCCATTGCCCGTGAAGCCCTCCTTTAATGGTGGGTCGTATGTAAAGGAGCTGCCGGAAACGTTATCGCTTCAAATCATTGCGCTTTCCAAGTCATTAAATGTCACCCCATATGTGCTGCTGCTGACGGCCTTTTATGTTTTGCTGCACCGTTACAGCGGCCAGGAAGATATCCTTATCGGTTCCCCAATCTCAACCCGGAATAGCAGGGTCCTTGAAGGAATTATTGGTTTTTTTGATGAGACAATCGTTTTGAGAACCCAATTTCAACCCAACATCACCTTTGCGGAGTTATTGACCCTGGTACAGCGTACAACTATGGAATCTTTTTCCAATAAGGATGTGCCCTTTGATCTACTGGTAAAGGAATTAAAGCCGGCACGCAGCCCGGCCAACAACCCTTTCTTCCGGACAATGTTCATCTATCATGATGTGCCCGCCACCCCGTCTTTCAGCCAGGACATTGCACTCTCTTATACGTTCTATAACAAGGGCGTCTCCAAATTCGATCTCACCCTTTACATCGCTTTGGAGAAGAACGTCCTTACTACAGAGTTAGAATATGCCGCTGACCTGTTTGAGCTTGGCACTATGGTCCGGTTGCAGGACCATTTTAGGATTTTACTGGAAGGGATCATTGCAAATCCTCAGTATCGCATCGCCGAAATTCCTATGCTTACACCTGCGGAAAAAGAGTTTTTCCTCCATCAAAGGAACACTGCTTCAGGCCCTTACGCGCATTACAATACCATTCATGAAATCATTGAAGAGGCTGCCGCCAAAACGCCTTCTGCCCCGGCTGTTGTATTAGGCGGGAATTCTTTGACCTATGCGGAACTTAACACCAGGGCCACGGATGTGGCCAGCGCCATCCTTTCCAGAACCGCTGGCAAAAATGAAATTGTCGGCCTTTTTATGGAGCGGTCCGCCGAGATGATTGTCGGCTTGCTGGGAATTCTTAAGGCAGGATGCGCCTATTTGCCTTTAGATACCGGATATCCGGCCTCACGAATAAGATATATACTGGAAGATTCGGGGGTTACGCTCCTGCTTACCGAAAACAAATCAGTCCCTGCTTTGGGAGACGTCCCATCCCAACTGCTCATAATGAGCCAAATACCTGCATCCAAAAATAGATTGGTAGGCAGCATTGCCCCTGTGGGACGGGAAGACATGGCTTATGTGATCTATACCTCAGGAAGTACGGGGAAACCCAAGGGTGTACCCATTACACATAACAATATTATTAATTCTACGGAAGGAAGGCTTGGTTTTTATCAGAATGATCCAAAGGCTTTTTTATTGATGTCCTCAATTTCATTCGACAGTTCAAAGGCCGGTGTATTCTGGACATTATGTACCGGAGGGACCCTGGTTGTTTCCGAAAAAGAAATGGAACAGGATATCGACAGAATGGGTGAGGTCATTGCCAAAAATAAGGTGACCCATACCCTGATGTTACCATCCCTTTATAACACTATTATCACCTACTGTGACCTCGCTAAGTTACAGTCCTTAAGGACGGTTATCGTGGCAGGTGAGGCCTGTACTTCTTCGGTCGTCTCCAACCATTTCGAAAAACTGCCCCAGGTGTCCCTATATAACGAATACGGACCCACAGAAGCAACCATTTGGTGCATCGCTCATCAAATTAAAAAAGAAGATGAAGACGGCATAATTCCCATCGGAAGGGCAGTTGCCAATGCAGAAATATATCTGCTGAACGCAGCTCATGAGCTGGTGCCAAAAGGAGCGGTGGGAGAGATTTACATTGGCGGTACAGGATTAGCCGGTACATACCTCAAGAACCCGGAACTTAGTTCAACGGTATATATCGGGCACCCTTTCCGGAAAAATGGTGGCCATAAGCTATACAAAACCGGAGATCTTGCCCGGTATAACAAGGATGGGAACCTGGAATTTATGGGAAGAGCAGACCAACAGATAAAGATAAGGGGCTTCCGGGTTGAAATAGGCGAAATAGAAAAGATTTTTGAGCAATACGATGCTGTGGACAAAGCGGTTGTATTGGTAGATGATGCCTCCGGGGAAAATAGTTTTACAAATGATCCGTCCCCAGACTCGGCGGAAATCATGAAATATATGGCGCGTATTCAGGATGAAAATCAGCTAGAGGTGTTATTAAGATCCATAAAGGACATGAAAGAGGAAGACAGGAAGTATTTGCTACAGCAATTGCAATAAAATAAAAAACGCAAGCACTGAACTTTCATGGTCCATGGAGAACAGATGCTGATCAGAAATGACTTGAATGGCAGATTCTTTGATACATAAAATTGAAGATTTCAGTCCAGAGGAACGCAGGCTGCTACTCTTCAAACTGAAAGACCTTGTAAATGAGGCGGGTGATCCGTTTCCCGGAGAAAACCGTAAACGGCTGGTAGCCTACATACAGCATCACCCTGAGTTTGAAATGGATTCATTTCAATCCTACCTGAAAGATCGGTTACCTGCCTATATGATCCCTGCTGCCATCCACACCCTTGTGGAAATACCTCAATTGCCCAATGGAAAAATTGACAAGAACGCATTAAAAAATATAAGGAATAAGGATCTGGAAGAAACCGGGAGATCACCCAGACCTGCGAGTGAAACAGAAAGACAATTAATAGCCATTTGGGAGGAAGTTCTGCAGGTCTCCCCCATTTTTACAAACGAAAATTTTTTCGAAATTGGGGGTGATTCAATGCTCTCCATTAAAATGTTCTGGCTGATAGAGAAAAAACTTCATGTTAAATTGCCCCCAACCACCCTGCTTAACAACCCAACCATCGCGGGGATTGCCAGCCAGATTAATGACATTCATCAATCGAAGGAAAAAAATTGGAAGTATTTAGTCCCGATAAAAACCATTGGCAATAAATTACCCCTGTTTTGTATTCACGGTGGGGAGGGTCATGTTCTGTTCTATAAATCGATTCCGGATTATATCGACCCGGAACGACCGGTCTATTTTATTCAACCCAAGGGAATTGATGGCGCAGGTCCCATGCACAACAGTATTGAAGAAATGAGCAGGGATTATATTTCAGAAATAATACAAATTCAGGGGAATGGTCCCTATAATCTGTTATTTTATTGCTGCAGTGCCCTTGTGGTAGAAATGACAAAGCAACTGCAATCAATGCAAAAGATTGCCAATAACATCGTTATTGACAGCTCACCCAGAAACCTGCCAAATACGGTTCAGTGGACACAAA
This sequence comes from Eudoraea sp., assembly GCA_035312365.1. Taxonomy (GTDB): domain Bacteria; phylum Bacteroidota; class Bacteroidia; order Flavobacteriales; family Flavobacteriaceae; genus JAFMPW01. The sequence continues at coordinate 19,333 of DATGCB010000089.1, forward strand.
AAGATCGGTTTTCACACTATATGAGAAAACTACTTAAATATCCTGTAAAAACGTTGTATGCCTCCATAAAATACCGTTACTACCGCCATCTTGAGCCCCATTATTTGAAGTTGCGTAATGATAAGGTCGCCCAGAGGTTGAGAAGAATACGGAGGCAGCTTCTAAAAGTACGATACCAATATCGTTGGGAACAATTCGATGCGTCGATCACACTTATTTTGGCAGAGAATGAACATTCCGATATCATAAAGAAAGATGTTGCCCTGTGGAATCATTGGTGTAAACCCGGCGTGGAGATATTAATGAACCCTGGAAATCACTTTAGCCTGTTCGATGAGCCACATGTCAAAACCCTTGGAAAAAATGTCGAAAAAGCATGCTGTTAACAACCTGCCGGTAACCCGTATTAAAAAGCGGTGGTCCCAGGCTGACAAGTTCCCTCAGCCGGACGGCATGGTGGTGGTTTGGATCGTCGATAAAAGCAAAGGCCTGGATCACAAGTCCTATCTCCGTTACCTTTCGGAAGAAGAACAACAGAAGGCCGGGAAATTTCGATTTCCTTCAGATCGTGCAAATTTTATCCTGGGAAGAAGCATCCTAAGGATCTTACTGGGTCAGTACCTCGGGAGGGATCCCAGGGAAATTTTGTTTGACCATGGGAAATACGGCAAACCTGCTCTGGCCATCCCCTCAGATCTTGCATTCAACATATCCCATTCAGAAGATCTCATCGTACTGGGATTCGGTAAAAACGGTTCGCTTGGAATTGATGTGGAAAGAATCAAGTCCGACATAGATGTCCGGGACATTGCAGTTAATTATTTTTCCAAAAGTGAATTAAGATCGCTTGCCTCACTTCCAGACTCAGATCAGAATCAGGCATTTTTCCGGGGCTGGACCCGGAAGGAATCGATCATTAAGGCAAAAGGCAAGGGGCTTTCCCATTCCCTGGATTCCTTTACTGTTTCCCTGAACAGGGACGAAGAGGCCATCCTGCTGGAAACAGTATGGGATCCCGCCGAACGGGAAAAATGGAAGCTGTTTTCCTTTGAGCCTTCCCCTGGGTACATCGCGGCGCTGGCCGTGCATAAAAATGTCAATTCCGTCAAATATCAGGGTTGGGACCCAACATTCCTTGAAAAAATCGGATGATGTTGTCCGGACCTATTTCCTGTCTTTCAGCCGGTACATGAATTTAAGGCCACTCCAATCAGCATCTATAGCACATACCTTTACGTCGACCAACCCTTCTAACAGGCCGTGGCGCCTCACCAGGTTGCCGTCCAGATTATTGGGGATCATGGAACTTCCTTTTGGCCAACTGATCCACAGGGCACCATTCTTTTTTAAACACGGTTTGAGGCGCCCCAGTTGTACTTCCAAATCCTCTAACTCAGTACAAAATACATGGATAAAATCGGCGGCTCCCGATTCTGGTCCTTCCATTACCTCAATTTCCGGAACATCTTTAAACAACTGAAAGTAATGCCTGGGAAGATTTACAAAATACACCCGGAAGCCTTCTTTGATTCCGAGTTTTTTGGCCAATGGAGTGCCGGAATATCCGGATGGAAGTACCATGATTAAGGAGTGTTATGATGGTCCCTATAAATTTCGGGAAATTTTTTGATTTTCGTGTAATGCCCACAACCGCAGCATTGATCCGACAAATAACCGCTCCTTCATTATTTTGTAAACCAATAATTCAATTTGATGGTCAGGGACCAGCTCCTGCCTTCCAGGGGTGAAATCAATTGATTGTTGGTATAGACCAAAAAAAGGTCAGAAGCCGGCTTATATCGCCATTGAAGCCTTGAATTCAAATTAAAGTTCCGGGATTGCTCATTGTACTGGAAGAGATTGGCAAAAAACAATGTATTGGAGAAGGTAATATCCACTTCAGATCCGATAAGCCAGAATTGGGTGGTATTCCAGGGTGCGGGCAGCGAAATATTATTATAGCTGAGGTTGGAACTAAGACTTACGTATGGCTGGAAACGATAACCCAGTTCGGCCGTGATCCCAACCCGCCTGCCATCGAGGTAATACCCCCCGGCGAGACCCCCGAGGGTATAAGTTAACAGGCTCTGGGGCCTGGAAATATATTCAAATCTAAATGAATTCCAGCGGTGCCTTGTGCCTATCGCGAGTGAATCTTTACCTGATCTGGTGGGATCAAAGGGCGAAAATAATTCTACGTATTCATTTAATACCTCAATTCCCAGCTCACTTCTGTTTCTGAAATTCAGTAAATATTCCAGGGAATTCTGATAGTCGGTTCTTTCGAATTTTTCATTGAAAAAATAACTCGAGTTGAGCAGAGGTCCATGACTGACAATTTTCCCTTTTTCAGGGAAGAACAGATGGCCCAGGAAGGAACTGAGGTTTATATATCCCCTTCTCGGCACAAAACCAACTTCAGCGGTGTACTCCTCCCCAACGGATTCCTCCCGAATCCCCCATTGCCATTTTCTACTTCTATACTCCAGATTGGCAGCCTGGGTAATGCCATTTCCTTTGCCTCCGGGTGCAAACGATTTTAGTACAAAGGCCTTGCCGTTCCATACATTGTTGGATGATGCCAGATTATATTCAAGGCCTAAATTGCGGTTAAATTGCGGATACAGGGTTTGCAGTGAATCCGATTCCAGGGGATAACTAATGGCTTGTTTATTGACCAACATCAGCCCGATACTGGACCTGCTGAATACCTTTCGCTGCAGGGAGAGTACCCCGAAGTTATAACTTGGAAGCCCCGTTTCATCGATACTTGATGTCTGCATATCCATGATACCTAGTCGCCAGTTCTCATTTAAATTGCCACTCATCCTCGCCCCGGCCCTAATGGGAACGCCAAGCCCAATCCTCCTGGAGAAAAAAGGCCGGATATCCTCATAGCCAAAGCTGGCAAAAAGATCCCCGTTTTCCAGAAAAAACTGCCGCTTTTCCGGAAAGAACAGTTCAAACCGGTCCAGATTGGTGACCTGCCGGTCCACCTCCACCTGGGAAAAATCAGGGTTAAAGGTAAGGTCGAGATTGAGGGAGGAAGTGAGACTGAATTTTACATCCCCGCCTACTTTCATATCATTGGCTGTTTCCCCCCCGGGATCATCACCCACAACACCAAGGAGATAGGGAATTAATGAAATATTGGTGCCTGGCGGAGGGGGTGGTGCATCCCATACAAGGACCCCGGCGTAGGCCAGCGATGATGTAGGAAATTGGCGTGGAATGGGGGTCCAGCTCGATTTCTCGCTCGATTTTAGGTCCAGCCTGCTGAAATTGATCCCCCATTCAGTGACCCCGTCTTTATAGCGGATCGACTTAAATGGGAGCGCCATTTCAAAAACCCATTTGTCCTCATCGCGCTGAACAGCGGATACCCATTTGCTATCCCAGTTGAGATCCACGCTACCCCCACCATACATGGTACCGTCCCATTGGGCTCCCTCGGCATTTGCCCCGAAGGAAAAACCAGTGGTCTGGTTATTGAAGGGATCCACAAACAACAAAAAATTGTCATTCTTCCCAAAAGTAAAGTCGCGGCGTAATGATTCTACATAATTAGGACCCCTGGCCGTATTATAGAAAGTCGCGACCAGGTAGATATTTTTATCATCATAGGTCATCCGAATCTCCGAAAGTTCACCGGCCTTCCCCGTATCCATGGGTAAAACCATAAAAAAGTCATTGGCTACATCGGTATTCTTCCAGGCCTCATCATCGGCAATACCATCAATAAGGACCGGCAAGTTGGTTTTGCGAATATGCAGGCGAAATGCCTCGTTCTTTTTTTGCGCTTGTAGCGGATAAGCAAAAACACCTAGCCAAAGGATAAAAAGAAGATTTTGCCGAAAGGTACTGCACATGGGGAAGTTGGTGGTTGGTTTAGGATTACAACTAATAAATATACTACATTAATTGATCCTGCAAGTTTGTATTCCGGATGGCTTTGACAAAGCCTGAAGTATTATAAAAACCAAAGCCCCCGGTGAATCATGGGGGTATCATAATTGACCTGGCGGAAATGCCTTTATTCCAATTCCTTTATGATGCTTTCCGCAGAACTGGTGATGCTTTTATAGCACCCGTATCCCCACCTTGCAAAGAAGTAAAGCAAAACGCACACGATCGCACCAAAGATATAAACCCCTGTATCCTGATAGTCCTGAAAAATATCTTCCCCGGAAGAGATCCTGGAAAAAATGGCCAGGGTAGTAAAAAATATTACAAAACTTCCGTAAATGCCAAACTGCTGCTGCATTAATAGGTTTCTCCTGATCCTTTCATAGTTCACAACGGTATCCCGATAACTGGATTCCGTGATATTGAGGTTCCTGATCTGGTGCAGGGATCGCAAGACGAGTATTGGCAATACCAGCATAAAAACCAGCGTTATAACACCGCAGACAACGAGATACCAGGTATCTAGTTTGTCAAAGTTGATGATGATATAAAAGGCGGCGATAAAGCACACAACTGCCCCCATACTTTCAAAGATTGTTATTTTCTGAAATTTGTTTGAATACCTCTCCTGTGTCATTTTTATGATAATTTCGTTCGTTAATTTCTTTTGTTGTTCGAGCTGATCACTCATGTCGGACCATATGGCCTTAATTTCTTCCAAATCCATCACTTATTGTTTTTAATTCGAGTTCTTAACTTCTTTTTAATTCTGGAAATCCTTGTCCCCACGTTGCTGGGAGTGAGACCCGTGATCTCGGCGATCTCCTCATATTTCTTTCCCTCCAGCAATAGTAACATAACCCCTTTTTCCAACACATTCAGTTGTTTTATATGGTGATATAGCAATTTCAGTCGTTCCTCAAATACCGGATTGTGAATTTCCATTTCCTGCACTACCACCTGGTCTATTGAGATCGCATCAGGTTTCCTTTTACTTTTTTTGAGCTTCCTGATGGCTGTATTTAAGGCTACCCGATACATCCATGTACTTATCTTTGATTCATTTCTGAATGAATCAAAGGATTTCCAAAGCTGGTAAACTATATCCTGATAAAGGTCTTTCTGATCTTGCCCATTCGTGGTATACATGGTGGTGATCTTAAAGATCACCCCTTCATTATCCCTGACCATTTGAGCAAACTCCTCTTCCTTACCCATTGGGTTTTTGGTTGATATTTATTAATTAGTATACAATGTTGAAAAATAATCACAGGAATCTGAATATTTTTTGTCTCAATATATTAAGAACCGCTCCAATGTGGCCATTTCGGGCCCGGATGGCAATATTCTACGAGGGGAAACGTTTTTATTCAAAAAAAGCAAATCCCCTTTGTTATGAAATATCTTTCTCCACAGATAGAATCCTTGTCCAAAAGGAAGAATACGGCCTCTTTAATAAACCAGCAGGTATCTTGCGGAATTTTTCAGGATTATTGGGGCTGCAGGGCGAATCACTTTTTACCCTCCGAGGAAATGGACCGGTAAACCGTGTGATCATCGGTTAATTTATGGCCGCTTTGTGGCAACCCGGCTTTTCCGCAGGCCTCCTGGCCGCACTCGTTTTTTGCCCGCCCGGACTGTTTCTTATTGTGTTGCCGTAATTTTGAGGTGCGGCTTCATCTTAGTTAGTCGCAATATCACTTAGTGTAAGCACTTCAAAATCGGACACCCTCACATTGCCCAGCATCTTAAGGTCATCGTTATTCCAGTGGTCGTCCGGGTTCCCCGAAAGAAACATATTTGAACCAACGTCGGCCAAAATAAGTCCGTATTTCTTGAGTGCCCTCAGGATGGCCTGATTGGTCTCAGTGAAACCGCTGATATCAAAATCAGCCTTTAAGCGAAGTCGTGCTCCGAAAGGGAGTAAATGATCCCCCGTTTCTCCGGACACCAGATGGCGTGCGG
>DATGCB010000090.1:0-5078 GCA_035312365.1 Eudoraea sp.
AAATAACACCAACATCTCCAATGCCACCGCCCTTACCGTAAAGGCCCCTACCATACCCGGCGCAGGCAGGGAAGCCATGGTAGTGGGTATGGCTTTCGCATTGGATCAGGGGGAAACATCAGATCTGATAAAGGGTGAAACGGGTATTTTTAAGATTGAGGTAACCAGGAAAGAGGAAGCTCCTAAATTGGAGAACTACGCCACCTATGCAAATTCTTTGCAGACTTCCAATGCCACAAGGGTGAATACCGCCGTTTTCGAGGCGCTAAAGGAGAATTCGAAGATCGAGGATAACAGAGCAATTTTCTATTAAAAATCACAAGGCAGGTTATTTCCTGAGCACCATTTCTGTATATGGGATCACGGTGTTATACCCTTTTTCCCTGAAATAATCCGGGGTACCTGCTCCTCCGGCAGCCAAAATAAAATCACCCCCCCAGGCCCCCAGGCTTTTAACAGCCCCCCCGAAATCCGGAAAGTGAGACGATTTTATGGTGGGTATTTCAAGCATGGTCGACACCAATTCCTCATGCCTTTGAATTAGTGCGTCAAAAGCCATTAAACCTGAACAGTCCACTATTTCCCTGCTGATATTCGATACTTTGTCCACCAGTGACCCATGATCCATCTGCTTTCTCCGATAGGCCCCAATGGCTTCCCTGCTGTCCTGCTTTTTATTCAGATATACAAAATACAACATCTTTTTAAAGGGGGGATCAAAGTTCACCTCTTTGATTTTAGGACTTTTGTTTGCCAATTGATATAGTAACGGACGGTCATGGCGGGCGCAGGCAATATCATAGCCACTGCCATCAAAAGTTCTCCAAAGCAATTCATAGGGATCCACATCAGCCCATTGGGCAATATTATTGATCAGGGTGGAGGAGGAACCTAATCCCCAGCCCCTTGGAAAGGTGAGCGTGTTTTCAACCAGGCATCCCCCGGAGTCCTTTAAAAATGTTGGCTTCAAATGCTTAACAGCCATCAGTATTTGAACAATACGGTCAGCGACGCCCTTAGTTCCCACGTCGCGCATAACAGGTAGAAAGCGTTCACCTGGTTCCCCAATGGCAGCAATATCCAAGGCTGCCTCAAACCACATGGCGCCATCGGCATCGAAGCTTTTCCATTGCAGTTGCCGGGAATCGGTCTCGGTGACCTCCAGCACCTGTCCGAAGGTTGTCGGAACAGCCAGACTCAAGGCGCCGTCAAGGACCAGATATTCCCCGGTTAACAATAGCTTTCCGTTGCTGTAGAAGGCTTGTTCCATTTAATCTCTCCGTATATTTTGGAAGGCCTCCACAACGGCATTATGAGTAACGGTATTTCGCCTGAAATGAGTTAACAACTGTGTTTTCTCTTCCTCCGTTGCACCCATTTGGTTCAGGATGTTAAGAAGGTGCATTTTCATATGCCCTTCCTGAATTCCCGTAGTGACCAGTGAACTTACGGCTGCAAAATTCTGAGCCAGCCCGGCCACGGCGACGATTTGCATGAGTTCACTTGCTGTGGGGTGCTGTAAAATTTCATGTGCCAGCTTTACAAGGGGGTGGAGTCGGGTAAGCCCTCCAACGGTACCCAGTGCCAGGGGAATTTCCATCCAAAACCTAAAGGTGCCATTGTCTATTTCGGCGTGGGTCAGGCTGGTATACGTTCCATTCCTGGAAGCATAGGCATGGACCCCGGCCTCAACGGCCCTGAAATCATTCCCGGTGGCCACCACTACCGCATCGATGCCGTTCATTATCCCTTTATTGTGGGTAACTGCCCTATACGGCTCCGCCTTGGCGATAGCTATAGCCCGCACTATTTTTTTTGCGAATTGTTCCGAAGAGATGGATGTGTTCCCGGACAGAAGATCGGAAACAGGACACTGTACTTCTGCCCGCACCAAACAACCGGGCACGTAGTTGGAGAGAATACTCATCACAACTTCAATGTCCCTTTCATCATCCCCTAAAGTATCAGTTCCCCTGATTTCGCGTTTCAGGGTCCTGGCAAAATGTTCCAGGCAGGAGTTAATAAAATTGGCACCCATCGCATCGGCCGTCTCAAACGTACAATGCAGTTGATAATAATTGTCCAGGGCATGGCACATATTTCGTAAAGCAATGCTTTTAATTCCTCCGCCGCGTTCCACCATATTTTTGGTTATGGGAGCGGCATCGGAGATTAATATATGGGTTATCTCAGTTACAAAACGGGTGAGTTTCTCTGGATCCCCCCGGTACATAAAATGGACCTGTCCAACTTTTTCCGTTCCGTGGACCACGGTTCTGAATCCCCCCCGATCCAACCAAAACTTTGCAGCGCGGCTTGCCGCTGCCACCACGGAACTTTCTTCAATAGCCATAGGAATGGCATATAATTTGCCGTTAATAAGGAAATTGGGAGCGATCCCCAAAGGCAGGTAATAATTGGTGATTGTATTTTCGATGAACTCATCGTGTAGTTGCTGTAGTTTTGAATCGGTATTCCAATATTGTTTCAGCAACTTTTTGGTTTCGGATGCATTGGTGGTATAGTTGGCGGCTATCCAATCTATTTTTTCCTCTTTGGTCAGCCTGGAAAATCCTTGTATTGGAGTGATCATAGGATGGGTATTTCTCATCTCAAAGATAGTGATTCGAGAAATAGATTTCGGAGCTGGTGGCCGATGGACCGGTAAGCTGCACAAACGCCAATATTTAGGGGATAAAGTTATTTTTTTAGCGAAAATATTAGTAAACTTGAAAGTTTATAATCAAATTTTGCGAATGTATGAATAGACGGTATTGGGTATGTTTCCTGGCCCTTGGTTTAACGCTTCTGGCCAGCGCCCAGGATAAAAAGATTGCACTGGAAGAGATTTGGGGCGGCGAATTCAGAACCGAAGGGATGGAGGCGTTGCGGTCCATGAAAAATGGAAGGGAGTACACGGTGTTAAACTTCAACAGGGCAGACAAATCCAGTTCCGTAGATTTGTATGATTATGATACCCAGGAAAAAGTAAAAACCCTGGTTTCATCTGCCAATAACGGCGGTATCCCATACTTTAGCTCGTATGCCTTTAGCGAGGACGAATCCAAGCTATTACTTGCTGCGGAGATAGAACCAGTTTACAGGCATTCACGCCTGGGGATTTACTACGTCCATGAATTGGGGTCCGGGCAAACCACAAAGATAACCGATGCCAGGATAATGGAACCTTTCCTGTCACCGGATGGAAAACAGGTAGCTTACGCACGGGACAATAATCTGTATCTTTTTAACCTTGCCGATGGTTCCACCCGTCAGTTTACAACGGATGGTGAGAAAAATAAGATCATCAATGGTATTACGGACTGGGTGTATGAGGAAGAATTTGCTTTTGTAAGGGCCTTTGAATGGAACTCGAACGGTACCAAAATTGCTTTCCTGCGATTTGATGAAACCAATGTTCCCGAATTTTCCATGGATGTCTATGGTACAAATCTATATCCGGGGCAGTATCGATTTAAATATCCGAAGGCAGGGGAGGAGAACGCAAAGGTAAGCCTGCATATATATGATGTGGCAACCGGTACGATTTCTGATGTCGATATGGGCAATGCGTATTATATTCCCAGGATCAAATGGATGCACAACCCCGATTATCTGAGTGTGCAAACCATCAACAGGCATCAAAACCACCTAAAGCTGCACAGGGTGAATACAAAGGACAATTCAGTGACCTTGCTTCTTGAAGATACCGACAAGGCTTATCTTGATGTCACGGACGATCTCACATTTCTTGGGGATGATAGTTTTATATGGACCAGTGAAAAGGACGGATTTAACCATATCTATCTCCATCGGAACGACGGTAGCTTGAAAAATCAAATTACAAACGGCCCCTGGGAGGTTACCAGCTATTATGGCTATGACCAAAAGGCGGACAAAGTGTACTATCAATCCACAGAAAATGGATCCATCAATAGGGATGTATACAGTATAGACAGCAGCGGGAAGAACAAAAAAAGGCTTACCGCCGGGGAAGGGACCAACTCGGCGGATTTCAGTGCGGATTTCACTTATTTTATAAATACCTACTCCAGTGCAACTACCCCCCCGGAGTATACCTTGCACAAGGCACTTTCCGGCAAAAAATTGAAAGTCATCAAAGACAATAGCCAACTGTCCCAAAAGTTGGAAGGGTATGCTTTAAGCCCCAAGGAATTTTCCACTATTAAGGTAAACGGCAATGACCTGAACATGTACATGATCAAGCCTAAAGATTTTAACCCTTCAAGGAAATACCCGCTATTTATGTACCAATACAGTGGCCCGGGCTCCCAAAATGTCGCCAATTCCTGGATGGGAGCTAATGACTACTGGCATCAGATGCTTGCTTCTGAGGGATACGTTATCGTTTGTGTGGACGGCAGGGGTACCGGATTCAAAGGCCGGGATTTTAAAAAAGTCACCTATATGAATTTGGTAAAATATGAGACAGAGGACCAGATAGCCGCGGCCGTTGAACTGAGTAAACTCCCCTATATAGACGAAGAAAGAACCGGAATATGGGGCTGGAGTTTTGGGGGGCATATGGCCACGAACTGCCTATTAAAGGGCAATGAAGTTTTTGAGGTTGGCATTGCGGTTGCTCCGGTGACCAGCTGGCGTTTTTATGATACCATATACACGGAGCGATTTATGCGTACGCCTGCGGAAAACCCGGGGGGGTACGATGACAACTCTCCTTTCAATTACCCGGAGTTGTTAAAGGGCAAATATATGTTGGTCCACGGCTCAGGTGACGACAATGTTCACGTACAGAATTCCATGCGGATGGCCGAGGCTTTGATCCAGGCCAATAAGCAGTTTGAATGGGCCATTTATCCGGATAAGAACCACGGCATTTACGGCGGTAATACCCGCCTTCATTTATATACCAAAATGACGGACTTTATCCATAAAAATCTGGGAGACAAAACAGACGAAAAAGAAAACAATCTGCCGGAGAAGGAATTGATAAAAGGGTAAAGCCGACCACTCACCATACTAAACTTTAGAACCTATGGAAACCAATTCTGAATTTGTGGAAGAACAACAGCTTTTGGGTCATCCGAAAGGACTTT
>DATGCB010000091.1:0-11589 GCA_035312365.1 Eudoraea sp.
GATTGCAGACGACTGGTCTTATCCTCATGCGGGGGTTTATGGTGACGCCGTAGTCCGCACCCCGAATTTTGACTGGCTTGCGGACAAGGGCGCTGTGTTCCAAAACGCGTTTTGTGCCTCGCCATCCTGCTCGCCATCAAGGGCGAGCATCTTAACAGGCCGTTACCCGCATCAACTGGAAAGTGCGGGCAATCTGTGGTCTGTTTTCCCTGATAAGTTCCCAAATTGGGTTTCCATATTGGATGCTGCGGGGTACCATACGGGAAAGAGCAGAAAAGGGTGGGGGCCAGGGGATTATCAAAGCGGGGGCTATGAAGATAATCCCGCCGGCAGGGATTTCCCGGACTTCAAAAGTTTTCTAAGCTTAAAAAAAGAAGGGCAGCCTTTTGTGTACTGGTTTGGGAGCCAGGACCCGCACCGAACCTACGAAACCAATGCGGGGGTAAGGACCGGTATGGAAGCAGGAAGTATTCAGGTGCCGGCATTTATGCCCGACCTGCCCTGTATCCGGAATGATATGATGGATTATTATTTTGAGGTTGAGCGATTCGACCGGGAATGCGGAAGTATTATCGAAACCTTGAAAAAGAAAGGTTTTATCGAGAATACCATAATCGTGATGACCAGCGATAATGGTATGCCTTTCCCGAGGGCAAAGGCCAATTTGTATGATTATGGAACAAGGATGCCATTGGCGATCTACTGGCCGGGACATATTGAAGGCGGGAAAAGAATGGATGAATTTGTCAATTTTGTGGATTTTGGACCTACATTTTTGGAAGCCGCGACACTGGAGATCCCACCTGAATTCCAGGGGAGAAGCCTGTTGGAAATGTTTTCAGAAAGTGCAGTAAAAGGGTACATACGGGACAAGGTATTCCTGGAGCGCGAGCGCCATGCCAATGTGCGAAAAGGCAATTTGAGCTACCCTTCCAGGGCTCTGAGAAACCGGGATTTTCTGTATATCAGGAATTTTGCGCATGACCGGTGGCCGGCAGGAGACCCGGAAGTGCATCAATCCGTTGGCCAATACGGGGATATAGACAATTCCATCTCTAAATTTTTGATGATGGCCATGGAGGGGGAACCAGAAAATGAGGCCTATTTTCAACTCGCTTTTGGAAAGCGCCCCTCTGAAGAACTCTACATACTGGCCAATGATCCTTACAACCTGATAAATGAAGCGAAGAATCCTGAATATACCGGGATCCTGGATAAAATGCGGGGAGAATTGGCACATTGGATGAGGGCAACTCAGGATCGCAGGGCCCGGGCACCTGCCACAACATATTGGGACACCGTATTATACACGCCAGACTACCAGTTTCATAACTTCGATTTACAGGAAAATATTATCGAATACAAAATGCTGGTCCGTGAAGGGGGTGAATTTAAGGAGTCCGGGTGTATGCAATAGAATAGGCTTCTATCAACTATTCAAGCGCCAAAGCGATGATTTGATTTCCTTTTTCGGTCCCCAGTTTTTCTCCTCCGCAGGCGATTGCGATATATTGCTTACCATTTACCTGGTACATTGCCGGGGTGGCGAATGCTGCGGCAGGCAGTTTATATTCCCAGAGCAACCTGCCTGTAAACCGGTCGAAGGCCCTGAAATAACCGTCCCTTGTAGCGCCTATAAACAACAGCCCGTTTTCAGTTATCACGGCACCCCCATAGTTTTCAGTCCCGGTGCCCCTAATGCCCTTTTCCAGTAATTCGGGTGTTTCGCCGAACGGGATGGTCCAGAGATATTCCCCGGAATTTAGGTCGATGGCATGCAATGTCCCCCAGGGAGGGGCAATACCGGGCAAGCCATTGCTGTCCAGAAATTTGTTATATCCGGTGTGAATGTAGGGAACCTGCTCTGTGACGGATTTTGGGCCTTCTTCAGCCACACTGTGCTGAGCTTCCTGCTCGAATAAATAACGCAAAAGCGCCTCTATTTCCGGTTCGGGGATATCCGGAAATCCGGTCATCATTCCTTTCCCTTCCCGAATAATACTCCTGACCTCGGCTTTTTCTTTTCGTAGTTGTAAATCCACCAATGAAGGAAATCCACTTGATTCGAGGCCATTCCGGTCTGCCTGGTGACACGTTGTGCAGTATTTGTGGTAGATGCCCTGCCCCATGGGCAGATCGCCAATGCTTTTGTCGGCAACCCTCATTTGCAACATCCAGGGCATTTCATTACTGTTCACATACAGGATGCCCTTCGCGGGGTCTGCAGAGGCACCACCCCATTCCGCCGCCCCGTCATAGCCAGGAAACAGGATAGCAGGCTCCAGGCCCGGTGGAGCATAGATCCTTTTGTCCGAAGCCCTGAACAATTCCAGCAATTCGTCCCGGTTTTCTGCATACGGACTTATGTCATCTTCCGTTAAATCGACGGATTGTCGTGCAAACGGCCGGGGTTTTACCGGAAAAGGCTGCGTTTCCCAGGCTTCCTCTCCGTCCAATGTGGAGGCCGGAACCGGGATTTCTTCGATCTCAAAAAGGGGGTTACCCGTTCTCCGGTCTAAAACATAAACAAAGCCCTGTTTGGTTACCTGGGCCACGGCCGGGATCTTCCTGCCCTGGCGTTCCACGGTAATCAGGTTGGGAGGAGCCGGGGGATCCCGGTCCCAGAGATCGTGATGCGTAAGTTGAAAATGCCAGATCTTTTTACCCGTATTAGCATCCAGGGCAAGTAAACAATTGGCGTACAGATTCTGACCCTTCCTAAAACCGCCATAAAAGTCAGGGGCGGCAGAACCTGTTGGCACATAAATGATCCCGGCTTCTTCATCAACAGCCATTCCGGCCCAGTTATTTGCGGCCCCTACAACCTCACTTTCCCGGATCGCTTTCTGGCCCCAGGTTTCAGAACCTTCTTCTTCCCTTTCGGGGATGGTATGAAAGACCCATTCAACGGCACCTGTTATCACATTGAAAGCCATTATATCTCCCGCGGGAGCCCCCGGGCCTTCGGATAATCGCAGTGGCATCACTATGAGATCTTTGTAAATGGTACCGGGCGTATTGGAAATTACAAATTTATTCCTGGCGGTTTCCGGCATCCCTGTGCGCAAATCGACCATGCCATTCTCCCCAAAATCTGATTTTGGTATCCCGGTAAGGGCATCCAGGGCAAAAAGATGAGACCCCCTGGTAACCAAAATGCGCTTATCGTCCTCCTTTTCCCAATAGGAGACCCCTCTACTGGTAGAGTGCCATACTTTGACAGAGTCACCAAATTGCCACAATTCTTCACCCGTCGCCGCATGCAGGGCAATAACGCGAAGCGCCGCAGTGACTCCATACAATATACTGTCTGCCACAATTGGATTCATTTGCATTTGCCCATAGTCGGCCGCGGAATATGACCAGGCGACTTTCAGGCTTTTCACATTTTCCGGTGATATCTGAGCCAGGGTGGAGTAGTGGTTGCGCCCAGGCCCACCAAGATACGAAGACCATGTGGTGTAATCCCCCGGGGCCATGCCTGATCCTTCACGGTCGCAGCCCGTCCAAAGGACGCCCCCCAGAAACACTGTTAAAATGGCAAAAGTTCTCTTATGCATCGCCCTATCCTTTAATAAAAGGAAATATAGGAATTATAACCCAGGTTGGCCAGTCCCCGGCGGCCAGGCTCCAAAATATCGTTTAAGCAACCGGGATACTCCCGGGTAATACGATCGCCCGAATAAATTCAGGTGTACCAACAAATAATATAACTGGTAAAGGTCCTGTCGTTCCCCCCAACCTTCCGTTTTCGGGAAAACACTTTCGTAAGCTCCATAGAATACAGGATCAAACCCGCCAAAAAGGCGAGTCATTGCAATATCTGCCTCATGATGGCCATAATAGGTTGCTGGATCGAAGAGATAGGGTACTCCATCAGAGGAGATCTGGTAGTTTCCCCCCCAAAGATCACCATGTAAAAAAGAGGGTTGCACCTCAGGCATCCTATTTTTTAGGGCCTTAACCATGAAATCTTCTCCCGGGACCTCCTTCTCTGCTAATAATCCCTTGTGCCCTGCAAGTTGCAACTGCGGCATCAGCCGTTCCCTGACATAGAAGCCAGACCAATTAGGCTGAAGCTGGTTCGATTGTGGCAGACTCCCGATAAAATTGTCTTGCTCCCAACCAAAATGTGTGTGGTGGATTTTATGGAGGCTGGCCAGTTGGTGCCCGAGTTTTTCCATATCCCGCCGGGAGGGCCGTTTGGGTTCCACGTACTCCAAAACCAGGCAAGCCCCCTTTTCCAGACCTTCACAACACAACACCGCAGGGGTTTTGATCGTACCTGAAGCAGCAATCGCCCGGAGCCCGTTTTTTTCCGCCATGAACATGGTTAAAGCTTTCCGTCCGGCATGTAGTTTACAAAAAGCCCTCGCAGCGCTGGTGTATAGCAAATAAGCCCGGGAAATATCCCCGCCTGAAACGGGAACTGTTTTTTGGATGGGCGTACCCAGGATGTTGCTCAGTTGGGATTCCAGGGCGCTGGTCATGTTCTTTACAATGTCAGGATTTGCTGAAATTCCGCGATATGGTATCCTTCATCCAGAACGTGTCGGGCCTCAGGGCTGGCAGTATTCAACAATGGATTTGTATGGTTAAAATGGATAAAATGGATTTTATCCTTTTCCTTTGGCGGGAGATCTTTAAAAAGGGCCATACTCTCAATGACAAAAGGATGTCTTATTTGTGAGATATCCCGATTATCAACTTCGGCGGCGTGATAAAAACAGGCATCTATAAAGGCATAGTCCACCTTTGATACTTCCTCTGCAATACTCGCTTCCCAAACATCCCATTTATTGATATCCGGGATAAAGAGCACTGATTTCTCCGGCCCCTCTATTTTAAAACCCACGGTCTCTGAATATTCGTCCCTGTGAGGCACCAGAAATGGGATCACCCGTATTTTTGTGGTAAGCTGAACACCTTCTCCTTCCATGAGCTCCTGAAGCACGATATTACCATTACTCACCAGCTGGTCCCATGGGCCATTATCCTCGATAAACCGCTTTAACCGGGGCATGGCATATACGGGGATGCTATCTGTATTGGTCGCCTCCTTACCCAAATACATAAGTCCGGCGTAGTGGCCAATATGCGCATGGGTAAGAAAGATGCCGTCAGGGACCTCCTTTGCTTCCGGGTAGGCCTTTTTCATTAACACGTTGAGCTGTTGCCCTATGTCCGGAGTGGCCTCAAAGAGGAAGGTCTTTTTATCCACCGGATCAATTAGTCCCAGCGAAACCACTTTTCTTCCAGGATCCGGGTTATTGAACAGGGCTTTGCAACATTCTTTTTTACAAGCGATCTGAGGGGAACCTGCATCCTGGAGGGTTCCTAAAATGATAAGGGATGGTTCTTTAAGGGAGGTCTGCGTGCCAATTTCCTGGACCGCCTTCGGGGTCACCCTGGAATCTGAACATGATAAACATAAAAAAACGGCCGAGAAAACACAAAGTCTCATAACAGGTTATTTATAAAAGGGATTTTTCCAAGGTACATTAAAAACTTCCGCTTATTGATCCAAATCCCCGGGATAGCGGCCAACCACCGTCCACCCCCCGTCAACCACCAGGGTTTGTCCGTTTATATGTGCCGCTTCCCCGGAGAGGAGAAAAAGGCAGGTCTGTGCCATGTCTTCGGGCTTGCCCACATTACCTGTTGGCAGGAGTTTGCCCCAGGCCCCGGCATAATCCGGTTCTTCCATCGCGGTGCGTTCTGTTAAGGTGGCCCCGGGAGCAATTGCATTTATGGTTATTCTATGCGGCCCCAGCACCAATACCAGACTGCGTGCAAGCATTCGCAAGGCAGCCTTGGTCATGGAATAGGCCGCAAGGGAAGGGTAGCTTTTGATACCTGTAATAGAGGACATCAGCACAACTCTTCCGCCATCTCCCTGGTCCTTCATAATGCGGGTCGCTTTTTGAACCAGGAAAAAGGCTCCCTCCAGATTTAAGTTTATTACTTTCCGGAAATCCTCCGGAGTGAAATTAAAAAAATCACCAAAGAGGGTAATGCCTGCATTGGGGATCACAAAGTCGATACGTTCAAAATTCCGAAGCGTAAATGAAATGAGGCCATCGATTACTGCAATATCACCGGCATCCCCGGGATAGGCAAGGCATGCCCCGGGAAATGAATGATCCAACGCGCTGGCGGCCTTCTCTGCCACATCCGGATCTATGTCATTCATCACCACTTTGGCCCCGGCTTCCAGTAACAATGCAACGATCGCATATCCGATCCCCGTCCCGGCACCGGTTACAATAGCCACTTTGCCTTTAATTCCGGAATACATTATGATTATTTACCTTTAAAATAAGTAACAGGAAAGCCTGCCACCCTTGTTTCAATACAAAAGAGGCCCCCACTCGTCGGTGCAGTTCGAAGTCCCTCCCCGTCCAGGCCACTACTTGCCGTTGTAATATACAACATATTCAGATCCATGCCCCCGAAACAACATGAGGTCACATGAGGAGCGTCCACCTTTATTTCCTGCAATATACGGCCGGAAGCAGGATCCCAACGACGAACACAACCCCCGCCCCAGTGTGCTATCCACAACATCCCCTCCCTATCTATCGTCATTCCATCCGGCCCTCCACAGGATTCCGGGATTTTAAAAAGGGATCTTTTATTTGAAATATCACTGGTAAGCCTGTCAAAATCGTAGGCAACCACCTCATAATTGGGCGTATCAATGTAGTAAAAGTGCAAATGGTCCGGAGACCAGGCCATGCCGTTGGAAATTGAGGTGTTTTCTATCTGAAGGGTGGCCTTTAAGCCGGCATCCACCCTGTAAAAATTACCCCGATGCGGCCGGCACTGTTTATCCATCGTACCTATCCAGAAGTTTCCGTTGGGATCGCACTTGCCGTCGTTACACCTTAAGTGTGGGTCCCTGTTCTCCAGGACTTGAAGGCGACGCAGCGTATTAGATTCGGGATGATATGTTGCCAATCCAGACTCCATTGCCAAAAGCAGGGTGCCGTCTTCCGCGGGAACGGCGGCCCCGATCATCTCATCAAAATCCCACCGGGAGTTCTTGGCATTGACAGGGTCGTGACAATGCAACGTACATCCCTCGATATCCACCCAAAAGAGGTTCTGTTTTCCAGGATCCCAAACGGGGCCTTCTCCTAAAATGGCTTTTGCATCAAAGATTAATTCGGCATTTTCAGATGGTAAGCTCAACCGGTTAATGTTTTAGGAAAGTTTGGAAGGGACCCTATTTTAAAATTGAGCCATACTTTGCCTGATCATTCAGCAAAGCAGTAGCAGTCAAAATAGCATCATCATGGCTCAGGTAATAGTCATAAAGACCTTCACGGTAGAAATACCGTTTTAAGATTTCGTCTTCCAGGTTCTTCTGAAGTTCCATCTTGTATCTGTCCAGTGCCGCTAATTTGCTCTTACCGATCTCAAGAAGGAGGTCCCTGTAATCTTCTTCAATAGCGGGGCCAAAAATGTCCTTATCCTCACCAACCATGGCCGTTTTTAATGCTTTTTCCGTTTTCGTTTCGAAATTGAAATCACTCCGGGCCACAAAATTCTTAAAGTCGGAAAAATCAGAGACGGAAAAATTAAAGGCAGCAACATCGTTCACCGTATTTTTGTAATGATATTGGGTGGCAAAGTCAAAAATAACATGGTTGTTCAAAAGTGCGCTGGTCAGGGCATTGGTCTTTACTGCCGCAATTTCCACATCGGGCATGACGCCCCCTCCATCCTGTACCTTACGGCCATTCCTGGTGGTAAATTCGTTAAATTGTGTATTTCTGACGGCATTTCCCAGATCATCCCTGTTCCAATAATCCAGGGACTGGATACATCTTCCCGAGGAGGTATAGTATCGGGAGATAGTCACCTTTAACTGTGTACCATAGGTAAGTCTGAGCGGGCGCTGAACAAGGCCCTTCCCAAAACTGCGCGCGCCCATAATGACCGCCCGGTCCAAATCCTGCAGGCTACCCGAAACAATTTCACTGGCAGAGGCACTGCCTCCATTAACCAGCACCACCAAAGGGATGTCCGCATCTTCCGGTTGGTTCCTGGTCTTGTATTCACTATTAAATTTTTTCACTTTAGACTTGGTAGTGACGACAAGTTCCCCCTTGGGAACGAAAATATTTGTGACGTTAATGGCTTCTGAAAGAAGACCTCCAGGGTTGTTTCGGAGATCTAGGATAATTTTTCGGGCGCCTTTCCCCTTCAGGTCAATAAGTGCAGCCCTGGTCTGGGAAGATGCCTTGGCATTGAATTTGGAAAGCACAATATAGCCGGTTTCATCATCCACCATATGGTAGTAAGGCACAGCGTCCACCTCAATCGCCTCTCTTTTAATGGTGGCTGTTTTTATCTGCCCCTGCCGTTTATAGGAAACATTGACATCGGTGTTGTTTGCCCCCTTAAGCAATTCACCGGCATCGTCTTTAAAATCTGAAATAGTGATCTCCCCGATTTTAATAATTTCGTCACCCGCCTTTAGCCCTGCTTTATCTGCCGGATAGTTCTTATAAGGTTCTACGATCAGAAGTTTTTCGTTATAGGAACGTACGAGGGCTCCAATCCCGGAATATTCCCCTGCATTATTTATTTTAAAGGCCTCTACATCCTGCTCATTCAGGAATTTAGTATAGGGATCCAGTTCCTCCAACATATTTTTGATGGCCGTATCCATTAATTCTGCCGGATTGGTCTCGTCAACATAGTTCATGTTAAGCTCCTTAAACAGCGTAGTGAAAATTTCTATTTGTTTGGCTATTTCAAAAAAATCACTTTTAAAACTACTTCCCACGACCAGAAAAGCAATCGCTAAAACCGGAATTAAAACTTTTTTACTGATCAATTTTTGCATTGGACACGTTTTTTAAAAAATTATTAAACAGGGTCAACATACTTTTTTCAACCACCTGGTAATCACAAATTTCATTGCCAAGATATAAAAATAGAAACGCATAGTTTCCCTCTATGTTGTTAAAAAGACGGTGTTTGTTCAGGCGGTAGCTCTCGCGGATCAGCCGCTTCAAACGATTGCGCTTCACGGCACTTTTGAAGTTTCTTTTTGGAACCGCAACCGCTGTTTGAATTTTAAGGGGTAGCTGTTCTTCAGATTTCATATACAGCAGCCTTAACGGGTAATTGGAAAGCGCCTTTCCCTCTTTAAAAAGCAGATCGATCTGCTTTTTGCCTTTAAGCTTCTCTTTTTTAGTAAATGTGAATGCCATTGACCGGTAAAATTAGCAAATAAATACGATCATCCCGGCACATGATAATTGTCATGTTTATTGCCCTGATTGCAGGGTATCTTGTACCCTGGTATTACGGTGCGAGGCATCGTTAGAAATTGTTTTGTTTATGGGAGAACAAGTGGTAAAGCGACTCACCAAAAGTTCGGACAGATCGATTTATATCCGGCAGTTGTTGCGCGATATCGATGCGCTGGAGAAGATGCTGGAGCAGGACTTATTTCAAAAAAAACCGGTTCGAATCGGCGTTGAGCAGGAGTTCTGTTTGGTTAATGAGCAATGGGAACCCTCGAACAGTGCCACTGAGATTCTGAAGGCTTTGGATGACCCGCGTTTTACCTCAGAACTGACATTGTATAACCTTGAAATAAACCTCGACCCATTGCCTTTGACGGGCCCCTGCTTTTCAGAAATGCACGGGCAGCTAAATTCACTTTTGGAAAAGGCAGATGTGACTGCAGCAAAATACAAGGTAAGGGTGCTGCTCACCGGGATCCTCCCTACGCTGAGGCCACCCTATTTAAGTATGCAGTATATGACGCCTATGAAGCGGTATAAGATCTTGAATGACGCTATCAAGGCCATCCGTAAAAAGGATATTGAGCTTCATATCAGGGGAGTGGATGAGATTAATTTACATCATGACTCCATTATGTATGAGGGCTGCAATACAAGTTTTCAGGCCCACCTGCAAATAGATCCTGACGATTTCAGGGACACCTACAATTGGGCACAGGCCATCGCAGGCCCCATTCTCTCCATTTGTGCCAATTCACCCATGTTGATGGGCCGTGAACTTTGGGAAGAAACCCGCATCGCTTTGTTTACCCAAAGTGTAGATACCAGGGCCAGCACTTTTCTGCTGAACGAACGGGAGCCACGGGTGGGATTTGGCAATGCGTGGGCAACGGGCTCAGCAGCCGATTTTTTTAAGGATTCCATTATCCGTTTCAGAAGCCTGATGTCAGCCGATTTTGAATCGGACAGCACTTCCGAACTGGAGGGCGGATCCATTCCAAAATTAAAGGCCCTGGCACTTCATAACGGTACGGTTTATAAATGGAACCGCTTGTGTTATGGCGTAACGGACGGTACACCCCATTTGCGGTTGGAAAACAGGTATTTGCCTTCTGGGCCCAGTACAAAGGATGAAATTGCCAATCTTATGTTTTGGGTCGGGGTTATGCGCGGAAGGCCAAGGGAATTTGATTCCCTGCATAAAAAAATGGATTTCAAGGATGCCAAAAGCAATTTTTTCAATGCCGCCAGGTATGGTATGGCGGCCCAGTTTTATTGGGACAATAGGCTGATTTCAAGTCAGGAATTATTGTTGGATCATTTGCTTCCCATGGCTTACAGGGGATTGTATAGCACGAATGTTGAGCCGAAAGATGCGGAACACTACCTTTCGGTCATTGAAAATCGGATCAGAACGCAAAACGGGTCACGCTGGATAGTGAATGGTTACAGGAAGCTCAGGGCCGATCATAAGGTTCCCGATGCCCTGAAGATCCTTACGGCAACCATGTACCAAAGACAGCAAAAGGGATACACCGTTGATGCCTGGCAGTTGCCCAGGGGAGATGAAATTAAACTACCCGTACCACTGCGGACCGTTGGGGATAGCATGAATACACGGACCATCACGGCACAGGAATCGGACAGTGCTGAGCTTGTGTTAAAAATGATGCAATGGAACAATATACATCATCTTCCTATCCTCAATGATCATCTGAATTTGAGCGGGTTGTTAACCTGGACAGATGTTGAACATTATATGGAGGATCCCGATAGAATGGCGACTGGTATCCGGGCGATCATGAGGAAAGAACTTATAACAGCTACATCCGACATGCTTTTGGAAGAGGCAAAGAAGCTTATGGAGGCCAACCGTATTCGATGTTTACCCGTAGTTAGCGATCAAAAACTGGTCGGGATCCTCACTTCCAAAGACATATAGTGCAATGATTGAAACTGAGAACGAAACCCTGGATAAAACCAAATTTACCCGTGTTATAGGGCATATCACCGGAAAAAAAGAGGGGCCGACCTTTATATTTTTTAGCGGAATACATGGTAATGAGCCCGCCGGGGTCAAGGCACTTGAGCACGTATTCCCCGAACTCCAGAACAGGGCCAATGCGCTCCACGGGGCTGTGGTTGGTCTGAGGGGAAATATCCCCGGGATCCTTTCTTCGAGAAGATATGTATGCGATGACCTCAACAGACTATGGACCTCCTCAAAAATTGATCACATACGGTCCAAACCAGGAAGGAATCGCTCCCCTGAAGAGAAACAGTTAGTAGAAATCCTGGACCTGGTCCTGGAAATAATCCATTT
>DATGCB010000092.1:0-2663 GCA_035312365.1 Eudoraea sp.
AGAACGGTGGTAGGTATTCTGATCAGTTTAACGCCCCTGTGAGCTATAGCAGCCGCATAGCCGGCCATGTCAATGACAGCTCCGCCGCCAATGACTACGACAAAGGAATGCCTGCAGATGCCCTGTTGGTTAATACCCTCCAAAACAAGCCGGGTACTGCGTTCATCATTTTTTACGCCTTCCCCCCCGGGGACCACGATACTTTCGGTCAAATGAAGCGTTCTTCCATGGGCAAGGCAATAGGATGCTATAGTATCAAGCAGGTCCGGGTGATGCCTTTGAACCCCACCATCCACAACGAATAGTAATTTTACCCTTGAATTGGGTTTGTACACGGCCAAAATATCCCTGAAAAGGGTATTTTCCTTGTTGAAGACACCTTTCGTAAAGTACAATTTATAAGCATATGCCACTGAAAATGACTGTTCTATGGGTTTATACTCCATTTCAATTTATTTAGGTCACTGCAAATATTCTGGACAACCAGATCGATAAAGGCAACAATAGCAAAATGAGTATTCCGTACCACCAGGCACTAAAAGCCACCGCAACCGAGGCATCTAAAATAATCAGCGAAAGGACACCGGCGACGACCGCTTTCTTAATATTTTCAGGTGAATTAACCCGATAGGCGGTCCATAACGGCATAAAAATCATACTGCTAAAAAACAACAAAAATGGTAGAAGCTGAACAATATTCGCCGATTTGGTCACAACTGTAGTCAAAACGGCTAAAATAACCAGTATATACAGGATTCCGGCCCAAATAATGTGATTTTTATTTTCTCCATGTACTTCTCCCCTGCTGATCAATGTTATTGCAAAGATATAGACAAGTGGAATAAGGGCAAACTCAGGGCGAATAATCTCTCCCAATACCGTCATTCCAAGAACAAGGTTCAATCCCCTGCAAATGCCCATATTCAAGGGGCCTAAAACAGTAAACCGCTTAGCGTATGCATCATAAATCACGATAAACACAGCCAATATCAGGGCAATTAACCCGCTGATGGTATGGCACAGGAAGGCCATCACCACCCCAAAAATGAGCAAAAATGTTCCGAAGGTTGCTGCGGCAATTAGCGAAACCACACCACTTGGTATAGGGCGTTCAGGCCGCTCCGTTTTGTCAGTTTCAAGATCATAAACATCGTTCAGGACCACACCACCCGCATATAGCAGCACAGAGGAAACGATAAGGAAGATACCCTTTAAAAGACCCGGACCCTCCCACAATGACGTATCAAAGGACCCGGGAACAGCACCTGCTATGGCCATGCCAGCAAAAATATCAGCCGCCGCCGTAGGTAGATTTGCCGGTCTGGTAAGTCTCGCAAAACCTGCAACTGGGAAGTTCATTCTATTTAATTTGATCTTCGTCTACCCTGGGTTCCTGTCCGCGAAGTACGCTGTTATCATTAAACAACTGTGTTTGATTTATCCCTTCGGATGTAAGCCAGTGTTCCTCCTTCATCCTGCCATTTTTTCCAAAGGCAAGCAGGGCATTCCTGTAACAGGTTTTTATCACAGCTTCCCTCGATATCCCTCTTTTCAGCATCAGGCCCGCGGTTTTTGGAACGGCAAGCGGGTCACTCACCCCCCAATCCGCAGAACTGTCCACAATAATATCGGTGCTTCCGTACTTTCGAACGACTTCCACCATACGCTCATTCCCCATTTTGGTTTTTGGATATATGGTAAAGGCCGCTATAAATCCCCTGTCCAGCACTTCCCTAACGGTTTCTTCATTATTGTGATCAATAATGACATTCGATGGGTCCAGGCCATGTTCCAGACATACTTCCATACTTCTGATGGTCCCGGACTTTTTGTCCCTGTGTGGCGTATGGACCTGCACGGTCATCTCCAATTCCCTGGCCAGTTCTAACTGGGCACGAAAATATTTATCTTCAGCCGGGGTTTGATCATCATAACCAATTTCACCAACGGCCACCACATTCTCTTTATGCAGGTACAGGGGTAATAAATCCAATACCTGCTCTGCCAAAGCCTCATTGTTGGCTTCCTTGGAGTTTAACCCTATGGTACAATAATGTTTTATTCCAAACTGGCTGGCCCTGAAGGGTTCCCAGCCCACCAGGCTACTAAAATAATCCTGGAAGGATCCTACCTGTGTGCGCGGCTGGCCCAACCAGAATGACGGTTCTATTATGGCCACGATCCCCGCAGCTGCCATGGCCTCATAGTCATCTGTAGTACGTGAGGTCATATGCACATGCGGATCAATAAATATTAATTTGTCTTGCATCATCAATTGATTAAGTTATTCCAGGTTACCCGCTTGCCGGCAACATCCTCCTGCAATGCAGGGTAGTTTTCTAACAATTTACGGGGGGCGGGCAGTTTTGAATAATAACAACAAAGTGCTGCTGCCCTGTTTTCATAAAGATCCGAACTATTCAGCAACCGTTGCATGTCATCCAACAGCTCCCCTTCCAGAAAATCAGATACCGGGCGCCAGAACAAAGGATCCACATCCCTTGAAGCCGCCCAACGTTCATGCGCATAATCCGAAATGATCCGGGTAAGATCCCTGTTAGCCCTGCTGTCCACACCCTCCATTTCAGCTAAATTACGCTGCATGAATGCCGCTTTCAAATACATTTGGTTCCATTGCTGGTCATTAAAGTATTTTGCAGGAT
>DATGCB010000093.1:0-2158 GCA_035312365.1 Eudoraea sp.
TCCCTAACCTTCGATATGGTCTATGACGTCCCGGTCCTGGTGCGTGCGGACCGGGAGAAAATTCAGCAGGTACTCACCAACCTTATTGTTAATTCCATTAAATATGGCCATAAGGATGGCACCACTGAGGTCAGTGTTGAAAACCTGATCAAAAACAAGGTGATCGTGAGAATTACGGATAACGGAGAAGGCATTGCGGAAGAACATGTGCCAAGGCTCTTTGAACGCTTTTACCGGGTGGATAAAAGCGGGAGCCGGAAGGAAGGGGGTTCAGGACTCGGATTATCTATCGTTAAGCATATTATTGAAGCCCACAATGAAAGGATCTATTTGGAAAGCGTTGAAGGGGTGGGTTCAGAATTCTCCTTCACCCTGGAAAAGGCTAAACGGCACGCCAAATAAAATCCTTCCCGAAAAAGATTTCCTTAGTTTTGCCCAAACAGTAAATTGATTCTCAGTGGGTACTAAGAATAAGCTAAAACGATTCAGGGAAAATGAAACCTTTGCCAATGTCCTTCAACCCGGCAGGGAAGAAATCCTCAACGGGGCCTTTGCTTTGCGTGGGAAGTGGAGGAATCATTTTGGCAATGATCATCCGATTGTCCTGGAATTGGGTTGTGGCAAGGGAGAATATGCGGTTGGACTAGCGAGGAAATATCCGGAAAAGAACTTTATAGGGATTGACATTAAAGGCGCCAGAATGTGGAAGGGAGCCAAGGCAGCCCTGGAAGAAAAACTTGAAAATGTCGCTTTTCTGCGTATACAGATAGCCTTGATAGACCTGGTCTTTTCCCAAAACGAAGTATCTGAGATCTGGATCACCTTCCCCGATCCGCAGATAAAGTATAAACGTACAAAACACAGGCTTACCAATCCCGTATTTTTGGAAAAATACCGTGCTATCCTGGAGGAAAAAGGTGAAATACATTTAAAGACAGACAGCGGGTTTATGCATGGATACACCATAGGTTTATTGCAGGGTTTGGGGTACGAGATCGCTTATGCCAACCATGATATCTATAAAAATGAGGGCAGCCCTAAAGAAGTTCTGAACATACAAACTTTCTATGAAAAGCAGTATCTTGATGAAGGAAAGCCAATCACCTATATCAGGTTTAGGGTCCGATAACCAATGACACATCTGCTCATTCTTTTTTTTGCCACGTTTTCTGCCGCTTTTATGGCAACCGTGCCTCCGGGCCTGCTGAACATGAATGCTGCAAAGACCGGTGTTAAGAAAGGAAAACTGAACGGTCTCATTTTTAGTCTGGGAGTTTCTACTATGATCATGATGCAGGCCTATGTGGCTGTCCTGATATCCAAATTTCTGTTCAGGAATCCGGAGGTAATAGATTGGCTGTTGAAAATTGCCCTGGCGGTTTTTGCCATTTTTGCCATTTACTTTTACAGGTCTGCCAAACGCGAGGACTCCCATCAAATGAAGATGGTAAAAGTCAGTAAAAAAAACAGCTACTTTAAAGGGATGCTGCTGGCAGCCCTGAACTTGCTGACGATCCCTTATTATAGCGGGTTGAATGCGATGTGGAACCAGGCCGGATGGATTAAATTTGAAATCTGGGACATTGCCATTTTTATTTTAGCTGCAGGGAGCGGTACCTTTGCGGTGCTTTACCTTTATATTGTATATTTCAATAAGCTCGAGGCCAAAACGCATCGATTTTCAAAAAATTCGAATTATATTCTGAGTGCATTGATGCTCGTATTGCTCGTCATCACCATCATTCGAATATTGTATACATAATAGTGAAACCAGAAAATCAAAATTTCTTTCAAAAGGTCTATGATGTCGCCAGGCTAATCCCATATGGCAGGGTAACCTCCTATGGTGCTATTGCAAAATACCTGGGAACTGCACGAAGCGCCAGAATGGTGGGTTGGGCGATGAATAATTGTGGTGGGATGGACGATATCCCCGCACATAGAGTGGTCAATCGTGTGGGGTTGCTTACAGGGAAACATCATTTTGATGGCACCAACCTCATGCAACAGTTGTTGGAGAACGAAGGCATTATGGTGAAGGACCACCAGATAGTGGACTTTGAAAAGCACTTCTGGGACCCCTGGAAGGAGTTGGGGAATGAAATTTAACAGATCTTCCGGAATCCCGGCAGATCTCCAATTACAAGATACTTTTAAT
>DATGCB010000094.1:0-29139 GCA_035312365.1 Eudoraea sp.
ACTTTCCGGCAGAAATCAGGGCCCCCCAGGGAAGTCTTTACGGAGTTTCGGGATTCCAGGTACATATCGGCAGTATTGAGATCAGTACTCCGGGCGATAATGTGGATCTTCTGGTGGCAATGAATCCCGCAGGTTTAAAAACCAACCTGCACGCTGTTAAACCGGGACATACCATCATTGTTGATACAGATGCTTTTACAAAAAAGAACATAGAAAAGGCTAAATATGAGTCCAACCCGCTGCAGGATGGGAGCCTTGAAAACTATCGGGTCATTGAGGTAGCCATGACTTCCCTGACTAAGGAGGCTCTAAAGGACTTAGAGGGGTTAGATAACAAGAGTATTCTGCGGAGTAAAAATATGTTCGCTTTAGGCATGGTCTATTGGATGTATGATCGTACAACCGAACATACCATTGAATTTTTAAATAAAAAATTTAAAACCAATCCTCTGATCATCGAGGCGAATACCAAAGTGTTGAATTCCGGGTACTATTTTGCGGAAACCCTGGAATTAATCCCAAACGCCTATACAATTTCTCCTGCCAAAATGGCCGCAGGAACGTACAGGATTATCATGGGTAACACGGCATTGGCATGGGGGTTTTTGGCTGCCGCTGAAAAATCGGGTCTGGAACTATATCTGGGGTCATACCCCATTACCCCGGCCTCGGATATTTTACACGAATTGGTAAAACATAAGCATTTTGGCGTAAAAGCCCTACAGGCCGAAGATGAAATTGCTGGCATCACTTCTGCTATCGGGGCATCTTTTGCGGGCGATTTGGCCTTAACAACCACCTCAGGACCCGGTTTGGCGTTAAAAGGTGAAGCCTTGGGTCTGGCCATGATGATAGAGTTACCTTTGGTGGTGGTTAATGTTCAGCGGGGAGGGCCTTCCACGGGCCTGCCTACCAAAACAGAGCAATCTGATTTATTGCAAACAATGTATGGCAGAAATGGTGAAAGCCCCGTAATAGTCATTGCAGCGAGTACTCCTGCCAACTGCTTTGACTATGCCTATGAAGCCGCCAGACTTACTTTAGAACACATGACACCCGTGGTTTTATTGAGTGATGGATACATTGCCAATGGCTCTGCTCCCTGGAAAATTAAATCGGTCGATGAAATGCCGGAAATAAAGACCAATATTATGCGGGAGGCAAAGGAAAACTGGCATCCATATGATAGAGATGAAAATACGCTGGCAAGAAATTGGGCCATCCCGGGAACCAAAGGATTAGAGCACCGCATAGGCGGCCTGGAGAAAGAACGGGTCACCGGGAACGTCTCCTATGATCCGGATAACCATCAATTAATGACCACGATCAGGGCGGAAAAAATTAAGAGGGTACAAAACTATATACCCGAACTGAGGACTGAGTTTGCTGAAGAGGGGGATTTATTGGTTGTGGGATGGGGAGGAACGTATGGCCCCTTATATTCGGCGGTAAAAGAGTTGAAAGAAGCGGGTTATACCAGTATAGGCTATGCACATTTTAACTATATTAATCCCCTGCCAAAAAACACGGAGGCTATTTTGGCAAAGTTTAAGAAAATTATTGTTTGTGAATTAAATACCGGCCAGTTTGCCGCAGTATTGCGCATGAACTTTAATGGCTTTAATTTTCTACAACTCAATAAAATTCAGGGGTTACCTTTTTCAAATGGTGAACTCGTACAAAAATTTAAGGAATTGGCACACTAATTATGGAAACAACTGCAGAAAAGAAATATACGTTTAAGGATTTTACAAGTGATCAGGAAGTAAGGTGGTGTCCGGGATGTGATGATTATGCTATTTTGCGGGCCATGCAAAAAGCACTTCCGGAAATGAATGTTAAAAAGGAGGATGTGGTATTCATTTCAGGGATCGGCTGTTCTTCGCGCTTCCCGTATTATATGGATACCTATGGGATGCATAGCATTCATGGCCGGGCTCCGGCGATTGCCACAGGTGTAAAACTGGCTAACCCCGATTTGAGCGTTTGGGTAATAACCGGAGATGGTGATGCCATGGCAATAGGTGGCAACCATTTTATTCACGTACTTCGACGAAATATTAACTTAAATATTATTTTATTTAACAATGAAATTTACGGGTTAACAAAGGGGCAGTTCTCTCCTACCTCGCTAGTGGGCCAAAAAACAAAATCATCTCCCAACGGGAACACACAGCCTCCTTTTTCACCGGGTGAATTGGCCCTTGGGGCCCAGGCCCGGTTTTTTGCACGAATTGGCGGCAATACCCCTAAGGAAATGACCCAACTCTTTATCGAATGTGAGAAATTCAAGGGAACGTCCTTAATTGAAGTGTTGCAAAATTGCCCGATTTTTAATGATGGTTGTTTTGAGGAATTTACTAATAAAGATGTGCGTACAGATAAACAAATGTTTGTTGAACACGGAAAACCAATGATCTTTGGAAAGGACCGGGATAAAGGTGTGGTATTAAATGGTCTGAAGTTAGAGGTGGTCACCATCGGGGAAGACGGAATTACGGAAAAGGATATTTTGGTACACAATGCCAAAGAACAGGATCCGACGTTACATCAAATGCTCGTCAGGTTGCATTATCCTAAAGTAACCGGAATTATCAGGAGCTTTGAGGACACTACGCTTGAAGAAAGAATGAACTCCTTGACGGCTGAGGTAAAAGCAAATTCGAGCTTTAGAAAAACAAATGACCTGTTTTTTGCAGGTGAAACTTATGAAGTTAATTGATAAATAATGGGGTCCGAAGCTATCATTGTATTTTTTATTGCAGGCGTGGTTATGGTTGCCGGGGCAAATTTTTTATCCAATATATTATCGCCAAAATCCGACAATCCCCAAAAAAGGGAACCCTATGAGAGTGGTATGACAACGATTGGCCCTACCTGGGTGCAGTTTAAAGTTGGCTATTATTTATTTGCAATCCTCTTCCTGATTTTTGACGTAGAAGTTGCCTTCTTATTTCCCTGGGCCGTCGTGTTCGGGGATATCGGGGCAATTGCTTTTATTGAGGCATTTATTTTTCTACTCATTTTGGGGTTAGGTTTAATATACGCATGGAAAAAAGGAGCATTGAAATGGGATTAGACAATAAAAACCGGTCTGAAGGACCGACAGGAAAAATACCCGAAGAGTTTCCGGGCAAGGTGATTCCGGCTGGAAACGGGGCAAACGTCATTGTTACCACCCTGGATAAAATCATCAATTGGGGCCGGTCAAATTCACTTTGGTCGTTGTATTTCGGCACCAGTTGCTGTGCCATTGAAATGATGCAAACAGGCGCCTCCAGGCACGATTATTCCAGGTTTGGTTTTGAAGTAGCCAGGCCTTCACCCCGGCAGGCCGATTTAATTATCATTGCCGGAACCATCGTCAACAAAATGGCGCCGGTCTTACGGCGTTTGTACGACCAAATGGCTGAGCCTAAATACGTAATCGCCATGGGGGCCTGTGCCACTTCTGGGGGGCCATTTTTTTACAATACCTATTCTGTTGTAAAAGGTGCAGACCATGTTATTCCGGTTGATGTTTACGTGGCAGGTTGCCCGCCAAGGCCCGAAGCCCTGTTGGAAGGGATGTTAATGCTTCAGAAAAAGATACGGGCCGAAAGTAAAAAGCACAAAAAAAATCCCATTGAAGGATTTGATGAAGGATTATGATCGCTACTAAAGGATGACAAACGAGGGATTACAAAAATGCATAAATGGCTGGTTTCCTGAACAGGAAGCGGGTGCATTGGAGTTTACCGAAGAAGGATCCCAGTTTTTAAATATCACAGTTCAACCGGGGCAGCTTCATCAATTAATGTGGCAATTAAAAAGCGATAGTGAAACGCATTTTGACTATCTGTTTTGCCTGAGCGGTGTTGACTGGTGTGGGGAGCTGGGGGTCGTTTACCATTTAGAATCAACAACCCACAGGCATATCGCGGTTGTAAAGGTAAAGACCGGGGACCGGGAACATCCTGTACTCGACTCGGTATGCGATATATGGGCTACAGCCGAATTTCACGAACGTGAGGTATTCGATTTTTTTGGGATAACGTTTAATAATCATCCGAATCTTAAAAGGCTCTTCCTTACGGAGGATTGGGTGGGTTTTCCGCTGAGAAAAGATTATGAAGATGAAGTTAACATGATTATTAAATAGATGCCCATGGAAATTACCCCCACAGCCACCGACAGCTTTAAATCACAGGAATATTTTATCAATATGGGACCTCAGCACCCGGCTACCCATGGGGTGTTGCGACTGTTATTGACCATTGACGGGGAAATCATCAAAAAAGTCGAACCAGATTTGGGGTACATTCACCGCTCTATTGAGAAAATGTGTGAACGCGATAGTTACCAGCAAATTGTTCACCTAACGGACAGAATGGATTATTTATCGTCTCACATCAATAATGAGGCTGTTTGTTTGGTGGTGGAAAATGCCTTGGGGTTGGAAGTCCCCGAACGCGTAAAAGTTATCAGAACCATCATTGGTGAACTTACCAGAATTGCTTCACATTGCCTCTGGTGGGGTGTTATGGGGATGGATCTGGGAGCCTTTACAACCTTCTTTTTAGGCTTCAGGGACCGCGAAATGATCAACGATATTTTTGAAGAGACCTGTGGAGCCCGGTTGACCATGAATTATAATGTGCCGGGTGGTTTAATGCTGGATATTCATCCCAATTTTGTAAATCGGGTTAAAAAATTCGTGGCTCATTTTAAGACAAAAATTCCGGAATACGACGAACTTATTACCGGGAATATCATTTTCCAGAAAAGAACAAAGGGCGTCGGCATTTTAAGCAGGGAAGATGCCATTTCATTCGGAGCCTCAGGCCCCGTAGCGCGGGCTTCGGGCTATTCATGCGATGTTCGGAAATATCATCCCTATAGCGCCCTGGATAAAGTTACCTTTACCGAATCCTTAAAAACCGGCGGGGACACCCTGGCGCGTTATGAAGTGAGAATCAGGGAAATGTGGGAGTCTTTATCAATCGTTGAACAATTAATAGATAATATTCCGGAAGGTGATCACAGGGTGTCAACGAATGCGGTCATCAAATTACCCGCAGGGGAATATTACCAGAAAGTTGAAACCGCAAGAGGGGAACTGGGGGTTTATGTTATAAGTAGCGGGACCAAAAGTCCCTATCGCCTTAAATTCCGATCGCCGGGATTTTCAAATTTATCAGTGCTTAATCATATTGCCGTAGGAAGTAAAATAGGGGATCTGGTAGCAATAATGGCCACGATAGATCTGGTAATCCCGGATATTGACCGATAAAATAATCCCGATGACCATATCATTAAGCATCACAAAAAATATCCACGATTGGCTTTTCAGCATAATGCCGGAAGGGGTTGCAGGTATTGCTGAAATGATTTTGATAGCGTTGGTTTACCTTGGTATATTTTCGGTTGCCGGCTTGTTTTTGGTATTGGTTGAAAGGCGGGTTGCAGCCTGGTTTCAACTGCGTATCGGACCGAACCGGGTGGGCTTTCAGGGGATACTTCAAACCTTGGCCGATGCGCTAAAATTGGTATCCAAAGAGCTTACCGGCACCGTTAGAGCCGATAAATTTTTGTACAATCTGGCTCCTTATTTTGTTATTATTTCCGCCCTGATGGCGATGTCGGTATTGCCCTTTTCAAAGGAGTTTCACGCTTTTGACATCAATATTGGCGTTTTGTTTTTAATCGCCATTTCATCAATAGGGGTCATTGGGATTTTGTTAGGGGGCTGGAGTAGTAATAACAAATTTGCGCTCATTGGAGCGATGCGAAGCGGTGTCCAGACCATAAGCTATGAACTTTCGGTTGGGCTATCACTATTAACCATGGTACTGATTAGTGGTTCCCTGCAACTTTCAGCAATTGTGGAGGTTCAAAAAAACGGATGGCTTATAGTACAGGGTCATATTCCTGCCGTGATTGCTTTTATGATTTTTATGATAGCGGGAACTGCCGAAACCAACAGGGCTCCCTTTGATATTGTTGAAGCAGAATCTGAACTAGGCGCAGGTTTTCATACAGAATATTCGGGAATGAAGTTTGCCTACTTCTTTTTGGCTGAATTTATTAATATGTTCATCATCGCAGCCATTGCCGCTACCGTATTTTTTGGAGGCTGGTTATCCCCTTTCGGCATCACCGAATCTCTCCCCTGGCTGGGCGTATTTTGGTTTTTGTTAAAGACTTTTGTGCTGGTGTTTTTAATGATGTGGTTTAGATGGACCTTCCCCAGGTTAAGGGTTGATCAGCTGCTGACCCTGGAATGGAAATATCTACTTCCCGTGAACCTGGTAAACATTGTCGCAATGGCTTTGATCGTTTGGCTTAACCTAACTATTCAATTTTAAATATTATGAGTTATTTCTCCGATATTTATAAAGGCATAAGAACACTGTTAAAGGGTATGAGTGTTACCGGAAGGTATTTCTTAAATTCCAGAAAAGGAGCTATTACCCAACAGTATCCGGACAATCGGGATACCCTGAAAATGTTCGACCGTTTTCGGGGAGAAGTTATCATGCCTCACGATGAAAATAACGAGCATGCCTGTACGGGTTGTCAAAAATGTGAAATTGCATGCCCTAACGGAACCATTGAGATTATCTGGGACAGGGGAATCGATGAAGAAACCGGTAAGAAGAAAAAAAAGATCGATCAATTTATATACCACCTGGGTTTGTGTACCATGTGTGGTCTGTGTATTGACGTCTGCCCAACAGATGCTATTGAATGGGGGCAAAATTTCGAAAACTCAGTATACGACCGAACCAAGCTAACCCGGGTGCTCAATAAGCCAGGATCCACGTTAAGACCCGGAGTGGAGGACTAGTCTATGGAAAAAATAATATTTTACATTTTAGCGGTAGTAATGATTGTCTTTGCAATCGCTTCCGTCGCGAGTCGTAAAATGCTTCGGTCTGTCATTTATCTGCTGTTTGTGCTTTGCAGCATTGCAGGAATTTACTTTTTAATCGACTACAACTTCTTAGCCGCTATTCAGCTTACGGTATATGCCGGGGGAATTATTGTACTGATCATATTTTCAGTGCTGCTGGTACATCACATTGAGATGCAACTTGAAATCGCCAGAGCATCCAGGCAAATAATTACAGCTTTCACATGTTTGATTGGCCTTGCCGTTTTCCTGACGGTCATTTATTCATACGATTTTAAGGTAGTTCAAAATACGATCCCTGTTACCACGAAACAAATTGGAACCAAATTATTAAGCTATGAGGCAGGTGGGTTTATCTTACCGTTTGAAGTTATTAGTGTGCTTCTGCTTGCTGCAATGATTGGGGCAATAATCATTGCCAAAGGAAAAAAAATAACCTCTAAAAATAAGGAAACTGTATGATTCCGGGAATAAGCATCTACGAAATACTAACCATTACCACCATGCTTTTTTTTATTGGTGTCTACGGGTTTATCACCAGGAAAAACCTGATTTCCATCTTAATCTCTGTGGAGCTGATCCTGAATGCATCCGTCATAAATTTTGTAGCGTTCAACAAGTATTTATATCCTGATATGTTACATGGTGTTTTGTTTTCAATTTTTATAATAGCCGTGACCGCTGCTGAAACAGCATTGGCCGTATCCATCATAATTAATTTATACCGGCAGATTAGCTCCGTTGAAGTTAAGGATGTTGAAACGATGAAACACTGATATATTCGGAAATGAACCTTGGTTATATCATCTTAATCCCGTTAATTCCTCTGGCAATCTTCTTGCTCTTAGGAATTTTTAATCAAAAAATAAAGCCTTCGGTTTCAGGATACTTAGGCGTTTTCGGGTTACTGTTTTCAACAATGCTATCCTTTTATGCAGCATACCAGTACTTTTTTGAAAGTGCCAGGGTGAATGGGGTATATCAAACATTTGTTGAAAAAACAGTTTGGATGAACTTTACCGATACCTTGCACATTGATATGGGAATTTTGATCGATCCCATATCCGTAATGATGCTTGTCGTTGTTTCATTGGTGTCATTGATGGTTCACGTGTACAGCAGAGGCTATATGAAAGGGGATGATGGCTACACCAGGTTCTTTGCCTTTCTGTCCTTGTTCTCCTTTTCCATGTACGGATTGGTATTGGCCACCAACTTATTCCAGATCTATATTTTTTGGGAATTAGTAGGTGTTTCTTCCTATTTGCTCATTGGATATTACTATACCAGGGAGTCAGCCGTAGCCGCTGCAAAAAAGGCCTTTGTGGTGACCAGATTTGCCGATTTAGGATTTCTGATCGGTATATTAATCGTAGGATATTACACAGGCTCCTTTGACTTTGAGACGTTAAATAATCCCGGGGGAAGCGCTATACTGAACTGGGCATCCACTTCGTTCATGGGATTATCTGCCCTGACCTGGGCATTGATCCTGATTTTTGTAGGCGGTGCCGGAAAATCGGCCATGTTCCCCCTGCATATCTGGTTACCGGATGCCATGGAGGGGCCAACACCGGTTTCCGCATTGATCCACGCGGCAACCATGGTGGTTGCAGGGATTTATCTGGTGGCGAGATTATTTCCTATGTATTATTTTGTTGAAGATGGATTTGCACTGCGGATCGTCGCATTTGTGGGGGCATTTTCTGCATTGTTTGCAGCCATTATCGCCATCACACAAACTGACATAAAACGTGTGCTGGCATTCTCAACGATGTCCCAACTGGGATATATGATGCTGGCACTGGGTGTTTCCGGCTACCAAGGCCACGAAGGCCTGGGGTATATGGCATCCATGTTTCATTTATTTACCCACGCCATCTTTAAAGCATTGTTATTCTTATGTGCGGGGTCTGTGATACACGCGGTACATAGTAACTATTTAAAAGATATGGGCGGCCTGCGAAAGTATATGCCCATTACCAACATTACCTTTTTAATAGCTGCCCTGGCCATTGCCGGAATACCTCCATTTGCTGGTTTCTGGAGCAAGGATGAAATTCTGGCGGCTTCATTTGAACACAATAAGCTGATCTATTTTGTCGGAATTTTTGTGGCCGGATTAACCGCATTCTATATGTTCAGAATTTATTTTGGGATTTTCTGGGGCAAAGAAACAAAATATGCGGAAACCCCGCATGAATCCCCTTTTTCAATGACTTTTCCATTGGTGGTTTTGGCCTTACTTAGCTTGGGGGGAGGCTTTATTCCTTTTAGTGAATATGTCACGGCAGATAAAGCCGGATTTGAAGCGCATATAGACTATCCTTTAGCCGCTATTGCCGTCGCCGTTGGATTGATGGGAATTGCACTTGCCTGGGTTTTTTATAAAAAGGAAACCGTTTTGGCCGATAGATTTGCCAACCTCTTTGGCGTGTTTTACAAATGGACAAGTGATAAATTTTATTTCGACGAAATTTATTTATTTGTCGCCAGGAACATATTATTTAAACGCGTAGCAGAGCCCATAGCCAGGTTTGATAAAAAATACGTGGACGGCACTATGGCCGGTATAGGTTTCAAAACAGTATGGACCTCACAAAAAATAAAAGGCCTGCAATCCGGTAAAATACAGGATTATGCATTTGCCTTTATTAGCGGGGTTGTAATCATAGCATTGGTTTTTATTTACCTATGGAATAACTAGAAGAACGGAATGGATATTTTATCGCTTTTTATCACCGTACCAATACTGACCATTCTGGCGTTGGTTTTTGCTAAAGGGTTAAAACAGGCACGGATCATTTCAATGAGCGGAAGCCTTGTTCAATTTGGAATGGCTATCCACCTGGTTTTTGCCTACCTGGATGAAAGGGCGGTAAACAACGCTATTATGGTTTTTACCAGGGATATGGCCTGGTTTAGACAATTCAATATACACTATGCCATTGGAGTTGATGGCATTTCTGTTGCCCTTTTATTGTTGACCTCAATGGTTGTCCTTGCCGGCGTTTTCATATCATGGAAAATGGAAGATTTACCGAAAGAATTTTTTATTTCACTCATCGTGCTTTCAATCGGGGTTTACGGGTTCTTTATCTCCCTCGATTTATTTACGA
This sequence comes from Eudoraea sp., assembly GCA_035312365.1. GTDB lineage: Bacteria > Bacteroidota > Bacteroidia > Flavobacteriales > Flavobacteriaceae > JAFMPW01. The sequence continues at coordinate 10,015 of DATGCB010000094.1, forward strand.
TGTTCCTGTTCTTTGAAATAGCGGTGATACCCATGTACCTGCTGATCGGTATTTGGGGTTCAGGCCCAAAGGAATATTCGGCAATGAAACTAACGTTGATGTTGATGGGTGCCTCGGCAATTTTACTGGTGGGAATTTTAGGAATTTACTTTAATTCAAATGCAGGTGGAGGTCCTTTGACCTTTAACATCCTGGAAATAGCCGGGGTTGACATACCCTATGAAGCTCAAAAACTATTTTTCCCGTTAACTTTTATCGGTTTTGCCGTAATTGGCGCATTGTTCCCGTTTCACACCTGGTCCCCGGATGGTCACGCATCGGCACCTACTGCAGTGTCCATGCTTCATGCAGGAGTATTAATGAAATTGGGCGGATATGGTGTTTTCCGGGTGGCAATGTATTTATTACCTGAAGGAGCAACGGACTGGTCCTGGTTCTTTATCGTCCTGGCAGCTATTGGGGTTATTTACGGGGCGTTTGCCGCCATAAAACAAACCGATTTGAAGTACATCAATGCCTACTCGTCGGTGAGTCATCTGGGCCTCGTATTGTTTGCGCTTTTAATGTTCAATAAAACCGCCTGGAACGGAGCAATTTTGCAATCTCTTTCCCATGGATTTATGACCGCATTGTTCTTTGCATTGATAGGAATGATCTATGAAAGGACGCACACAAGAGATGTCACCAAATTAGGCGGCCTGTTAAAAGTAATACCCTTTATCTCTGCCGTTTACGTTATAGCAGGTCTGGCTTCCTTAGGCTTGCCCGGATTTAGTGGTTTTGTGGCTGAAATGAACATTTTTGTGGGGGCATTTCAACACGATGATCTGTTTTACAGAACAGTGACCATTATTTCGGTTTCAGCTATTGTGGTTACCGCGGTTTATATATTGCGGGTTGTTGGGATGATGTTGATGGGTCCCGTACCTAAACAAGCATTTTTTACCATGGATAGGGTTACGTGGTATGAAAAAATCGGAATATTGTTAATGCTGATTCCAATGATAGCCATTGGAGTGGCACCCTTTTGGCTAAGCGAGATGATTTTAGAAAGTTTACACCCGTTTATTCAGGGGGTATTGTGAATGATCCTTTGAGGTAATGAATTTGATGATCGCATTTAGAAATAAGTTGATATGACACAATGGACGACACTTTTGGGTCTCTGGGCACCTGGGCTCCGCCTTGCTTTAAAACGTCTGAGAAATAAATTAAATTCAGGAAAATGAGTCCGGGGAACCTTTTGATAATGAGACATGAAATTTTGCTACTGGCAATCATCCTGTTGCTCATTGCAGTAGAAGTTTTTATGGCTCAAAACAAAAAGGACAGTGTTGTGCACCTGGCGATATTTTTATTCGGTGCCCATGCAATCATTGGATTTTTTCCAATGGAGGCAAATAGTTTGTTTGGGGGCATGTTTCGTACCAATGGCCTAATCCACTTCTTTAAAAATATACTGAACATTGGTGTCCTCATCCTCTTACTGCAATCGGCAGATTGGTTGCGGGACAACATAGTTCGTCAGGATAGGGGTACGGAGTTTTTTGCATTGCTGTTTTCTTCTTTATTGGGCATGTACTTTATGATTTCTGCAGGCGATTTTTTAATGTTTTATCTGGGCCTGGAATTATCGATCCTCCCTGTTGCAGCACTGGCTTCCTATGAAACAGCCAAGAGGAAGTCCAGCGAAGCGGGCATCAAACTAATACTTTCGTCGGCCCTGGCTTCAGGGGTTTCCTTGTTTGGCATCTCTATATTGTATGCAACATCAGGCTCTATCTATTTTAATGATGTCATTGAGGCAATTGCCGCTAGCAACTTAACTTCTTTAGGTGCTATTTTGTTTTTTGCGGGATTGGGATTTAAAATCTCCCTGGTTCCCTTCCATTTCTGGACGGCAGATGTATATGAGGGAGCCCCGATCAGTATTGCTTCCTATTTATCGGTGATTTCAAAGGGGGCAGCCGTATTTATTCTAATGATCTTATTGTTTACGGTATTGAAATCCCTTATTGACGTTTGGGAAAACATCATTTATGCCGTTGCAACTGCCACCATGTTTATGGGCAATTTATTCGCTTTACGACAATAAAATATGAAACGCTTTTTGGCATTTTCATCCATTGCACAGGCTGGGTTTATTTTATTGGGATTAATTACAGGAACTCAGTTAGGTACTGCAACCGTGGTTTATTTTGTTCTTGTATATATCTTCTCAAACTTAGCTGCTTTTGGCGTGGTGCAGGCAATTTCATTGCAGACTGGAAAGGAAAATATGACCGATTATGACGGGTTGTACCGAACAAACCCAAAATTAAGTTTAGCGATGATGCTGGCGTTATTCTCCCTAGCCGGAATTCCGCCGGTTGCAGGCTTCTTCGGTAAATTTTTCCTGTTTACCGCTGCCGCCAGTGAGGGGTATTATTTCCTTGTATTCTTAGCAGTTGTAAACGTCACCATTTCATTGTACTACTACTTATTAGTGGTAAGGGCAATGTTCTTGCGAAAAAGTGATAGTCCAATTCCATTTTTTAAAAATAAGATCTATATGAGATTAGGATTGATCATTGCGGTTACAGGTATTCTGGTCCTTGGAGTATACAGCCCGGTTTACGATTATATTTATGAATTAAGTGGCACCCTTAATTAAAGAGTTATGAGCCTGGGAGGGAAGCATTTGTTTGGAAGTATTGGCGATATAAGAGTGACTTTTGTCGAAAAGAGCGTGGATGAGAACCGCATGGAATTTTTAAAAAAATTACTTGAACACAATGGCTTTGAGGTAGTCATTGAGGAAGAGACAAGAAAAACGGAAGACGAAGAAGCACCGCAACTTTACACGGTTGCGGTAACCGACATGGTTTTTAATCCAACCATTTGGGTATATCAGCGCATGCTAAAAACCTTTGACGGTCGTAAAGTAACTCCCGGTTATTGGAATCAGGAGACCAGGGATACCCATCCCCAATACTGGAAAAAATCTTGAAGCGGAGTTGATTTGGGGTCCACCCCTTATGGTTTCTCCCCGGGATGATAGGTCTTTTTTGCCCGTAGCAACACATCTTCCTTATAAAAGGCCACATCCCTGAACCGGACATCGGCATAGCGCTGGGCCTGGTCATTAAAATGCGGCGACTCCGGGTCCCCACTTTGCCCTCCGGCAAGGATACTTTTGGCCCTGACCTTATCGCCAAATTCTACGACGGCAACAAAGCTATTCCCCCTGGTGCCGTAGATTTTTTTGGTGTTGTTATCGTATCTGGCGCCATAGGCCGCCAATGCTCCCCATCTCCCGGAAGCAAATCCTATTGGAATACTGGGCTTGCTGTCATCAAAAGCCTGGTGAATGGCTCCATCAATTCGCTGATATCTGTTTATCTCACCCCAGGGAACTTCCCAGGTACCAAAATCATTTTCCAAACCGGTAATTACCTGTTCAAAGATCCGTAACCGTTCACTATAGGGCGAATTGGTGCCAAAGTATGTCATGGCTTCCAGATCGCTCATAGCTGAAGGCAGGCTGCCAAAACTGCCATACTGGGTACCATAGTTGTGAGCCAGGGACATCGCCACCGATTCTTTTGAAGTGTTAAAATCCCAAGCTTCAAGGGTGGCAATTGGTTCTTTGAGGCCGGGGTTCTGATCATCCTGGGCATTATAGGCCGCTACCAAACCGGGAATCAGCACTTTAAATGCTGGTAAATAAGGATCGTAGCCCAGCTGAATAAGGCTGTCCAGTGTATAGCCACTTCTCCCCTTCAGCAATTGAATGGCATGAATACCCCTGAAATTTTCCCGGTCTAACGACATGTAGTTTGGAAAGTCTTCTTTTTTAGGGCTATACTCAAGTGCTGCCGTAAAGGGGGTAGAATTGCAATTCTGCAGCCACCCGTTTTCGGGATTCAGCAACAGTATATTTTCGTCCACGGTATGCAACCCCTGCCAGTCGGTTTTGGGGTTACTCCCATCCACAGGTCTGGTATAATCAAAGACAGTGTCCCGTACCGGGACAAAGTTCCCATGGAAATAGGCAATATTCCCTTCTGCATCGGCATAAACGGTATTGTTGGAAGAATTGGTGCGGATATCCATCATCTTCCGAAAACCATTGTACCCGTCCTGTTTGGTGCGGATAAAGGATTGTTCCAATGCCTTAACCGGTTCCCACATCATAGCCGAAGCCACTGCCTTATCGCCATTCTTATGGGTTATTGGGCCATGATGCGTTCTGAGGATTGGGAATGTTTTTTCTTTTATGCCTCCATTATCTTTGAATTTAAGGGTGACTTCTGACGATTGTATGGCTCGTAATTCTTCCCCGTATTGATAATGCAGACCCCTTCCGCCATCCAATACTACGATGGTCTCCTCAAACTCATCCATCACATCCGTGTAGGTACTCGTATGCATCCATCCCGTTTTTTCATTGAAGCCCTGATACACAAAGAATTGGCCCCAGGTTACTGCGCCATAGGCATTGAGTCCCTCTTCACTGACCACATGAACCTCTCCCCTGAAATAAAAGGAGGTATGTGGATTTATAAGGAGCATGGTATTCCCGTTGTGGGTCAGTTTCCCGGAAATTGCGATGCCGTTAGAACCCTGTGGTTCCATCGCTGCTTCCTCCTTTTTGATCTGCAGCTCTTCCGATTTTGGAAACTCGATGCCGTCTTCATAATACGCCTTGATTTTCTGGATACTGATGCGTTCTATATCTCCCCCGATAGACCCTTCACTAAAGTACATGGGCATCCAGGGTTCAAATTTTGTCAGTAACTTCGGTTCCTCTTCCGGGTGGGTATAGAGGTAATAGTTTACCCCATCCGCAAAGGCGTCACAAAGTTTCTTCAACCATTCAGGGCTTTTCTCATAGTTGGCTATGGCTTCTGCCTTACTCATAAACAATCTGGCCCTCAGATCATCAAATAGAGCCGTTTGGCCTTCTACCTCCGCCAACCTCCCTATGGCCCGGATATAATTTTGTTCTACCCTGTTAAAATCGTCTTCACACTGGGCATAAAGGAGTCCAAATACAGCATCCGCATCGGTCTTGCCATAGATATGCGGCACCCCAAAATCGTCCCTGATAATAGTGATATTTTCAGCCTGCCGCTTCCAGCGCTCCGCATGGGGTCCCACTACGGTTTCGGAAGTACAGGAAAAACAGAGAATTAGAATGATAAGCACTGTGGAAACCTGTCTCATGAATGATCCAAATTTGAAGATTAAACGCGCAACCCTGGCACCTGGCCATGGTATGGATGAAGACTTTCGCGTCGATGGCAGACTGCCACCTGTTTACTCTTTACTGTTTGCCGTTTCACATTTACTTTTTTAGATAAGCTACGCTTTTTTCAAGAACTGGGTTTTCAGCACTATCTGTGCCTTTCCTATCCGGCACTCCACTTCCTGCGGATCGTTAGTAAGCCTGATCCCCCTGATTACATTCCCCCTTTTCAGGATTTTGGACATCCCCCTGACCTTCAAATCCTTAATCACATGGACATTGTCCCCGTCTTCAAGCACATTTCCATTACTGTCCTTTGTTTCCATACGAACCCCCGATTTAGACGTGAATTTAATGGTCCTGTCCTTCAAATGCTAATTTTGACATAAAAAACAACGTCCCAGGGGTGGACGCATGAATCAATCATATTTTTGCAGTACATTGTACGCTTCCACCACAAGAAACCTCATCAACAAATGGCCAATAAAAGCGTAAGTATTCTCAAAGCCTTTAAAACAATTATCTGGCCCAGGCGCAACCTCGTTTTAATCGGGCTTGGGCTGATCGTCATCAGCAAGGCTGCCAGTTTCGTAGCGCCCCTATCCCTTAAGTATCTGATGGATGATATTATTCCCAACAAGGACATTGAATTCCTTAAGGTCCTGGTTACCGTGGTTGTACTCGCTATTTTGGTGCAGGCCGTGACTTCCTTTTTGCTGACAAGAATCCTTAGTGTTCAGGCACAATATATGATATCGGAACTACGGGCACAGGTGCAGAAAAAAATACTTTCATTGCCCATTCGTTTTTTTGACAATACCAAATCAGGTGAGTTGGTATCCCGTATAATGACCGATGTGGAAGGGGTCCGCAATTTAATCGGCACTGGCCTGGTACAACTTGTAGGAGGCACAGTGACCGCTGTGGTTTCCCTTGTACTGCTCATACGTATCAGTCCCAGCATGACACTTTTCACCCTGATCCCCCTTGCAATTTTTGCTTTGATCGCCCTGAAAGCATTTAAGGTCATTCGTCCTATTTTCAGAAACAGGGGAAAAATTAATGCAGAAGTTACCGGCAGGCTAACGGAAACTTTGGGCGGGATCCGGGTGATCAAGGGATTTAATGCCGAGGTACAGGAGAACAAGGTTTTTGAAACCGGGGTGGAACGATTGTTCAAAAACGTAAAAAAAAGTTTGACAGCCACCGCATTTATGACCAGTTCCTCCACCTTTCTGCTGGGGGTCGCTACTACAGGCATTATGGGCATCGGAGGTTATAAAATTATGATCGGCCAACTGACGGTAGGCGAGTTTTTGACCTTTACTTTTTTGTTGGGCTTGATGGTGGCACCCATTGTTCAGATGAGTAATATTGGCAGTCAGCTGACAGAGGCCCTGGCCGGCCTGGACCGAACGGAGGAATTGATGAATATGACGGCTGAGGCCGATGAAACCAACCGTAATATAGAGCTTAATGGCATACAGGGCGATATGGTTTTTGATAATGTTTCCTTTGCTTATGAAGAGGACAAAGAAGTTTTGCATAACGTCAGCTTCGCCGCCAGGTCTGGTGAGGTCATTGCTCTGGTAGGTAGTTCGGGTTCCGGAAAATCCACTATTGCCGGACTCGCCGCGAGTTTTTTAACCCCCCAGTCGGGCACCATTACGGTAGACGGACTGGATCTTTCCAAAGTAAACCTCGACAGTTTTCGACGCTATTTAGGCGTTGTGCTGCAAGACGATTTTCTATTTGAGGGAACAATTCGTGAGAACATCCTTTTCCCAAGGCCCGAAGCCTCAGAAAAAGAATTACAACAAGCCGTTGAGGCAGCCTATGTGGACGAATTTACCGACCGTTTCGAGGATGGTCTGGATACACTTATCGGGGAACGGGGTATAAAACTTTCCGGTGGACAGCGGCAGCGAATTGCCATTGCCAGGGCCGTGCTGGCCAATCCAAAAATTTTAATCCTGGACGAAGCTACTTCCAACCTGGATACCGAAAGTGAATCCCTGATACAAAGAAGTCTGGCCACCCTCACAAAAGGCAGAACCACGTTTGTCATCGCCCACCGTTTAAGCACCATCAGGAAAGCAGATCAGATTTTGGTCATTGAAAGCGGGCGGATAGCGGAACAGGGAACCCATGAAGACCTGATATCCTCAGAAGGCAGGTATTACAACCTGTATACCTATCAAGCCAGGATCTGACAAAGCAGGCTGGTGAATGGCAACTACCCGGCAACACACTGGTTTACGGCAGCAAATTATTGTCCGGACAGGCTGGATCGGCAAGTATCTTCAACTTTCCGGGGCCAGTTCAACTTCCAACCCATCCAAAGCCTCGGAGAGATGGATCTGGCAACCCAGTCGGCTGTTTTCCTGAACATGGAAGGCTTCCGCCAACATGGCATCTTCATCGGCAGATTTTGCAGGAAGAAGATGATCCGATTGTACGTAACACTGGCAGGAGGCGCACATTGCCATACCACCACAAATGCCAATGGTGCCTTCCGGTGCAAGTTCATAAGCGCGAACAAGCTCCATCAGGTTCATGTTCATGTCTATAGGGGCATCCACCTCATGAGTGACACCGTAGTGGTCCACAATCTTAACTTTTATGTCATTCATTTAATCTATACTTTTTGAAACTGCCCTTAATTTATACATCCATCAAAACCTTACACGCCACCGGTGGTGGCGTACTAAATCACTTATGGTTTGCTGGATAAAGGGTGGTCTTATTTGACGTTGATCACTGTTTCAATCTGGGGAGCGTGCTTTTTAATGGTCATTTCCACACCGCTCTTCAGGGTCATCTGATTGACGGTACATCCCACACAGTTACCCTCAAGCTTTACTTTTACCCGGGTATCGTCATCAATCGAAATTAATGATATGTCCCCGCCGTCACTTTGCAGAAAGGGCCTTATTTCGTCAAGGGCCTTTTCCACTTTTAGTCTGAGTTCCTCCGATGTCATGATCATTTCGCTTTTTTATCCCCCTCCGTTTCAGTTCAATTCGCTGCGCGGGATATTCTTATCTTACTTCATTTAAGGCCCGCGAAAACCCGCTGTCCTAATCTTACCTGGAAGGTTTTTTAACCGCAGCACAACCGGCCATCGTGGTGATTTTAATTGCTTCGGTTGGCGGTAAATTTTTATTCCTGTTCACCAATTCCTGTACGGTATTCCTGGTGAGCTCTTCAAAAGCTTTTTCAATGGGTGTGGCTGTTTGCATGGCAGCAGGCCTCCCCACATCTCCTGCTTCCCGTATGCTCTGTACCAGAGGTATTTCACCCAAAAATGGCACCTGCAGGTCTTCAGACAGGAATTTTGCCCCTTCTTTACCAAAGATATAATATTTGTTGTCAGGGAGTTCTCCCGGGGTGAAGTAAGCCATATTTTCTACAATGCCCAGCACCGGTACGTTTATCGCCTCCTGTTGAAACATAGCCACCCCTTTGCGCGCATCTGCAAGGGCCACTTCCTGTGGCGTGCTAACCACTACCGCCCCCGTAACGGGGAGGGATTGCATAATACTCAAATGAATGTCCCCTGTGCCGGGTGGCAGATCGATCAACAAAAAATCGAGTTCTCCCCAATCGGCGTCAAAGATCATCTGATTCAGGGCTTTTGATGCCATGGGGCCCCTCCATATCACGGCCTGATTGGGTTGTGTAAAAAAGCCGATCGACAACACTTTTACGCCGTAATTTTCAACAGGTCTCATTTTGGATTTCCCATTAATGGTAGTTGCCAGGGGTTTTTCCAGGGCCACATCGAACATGATCGGTATAGATGGCCCATAAATATCGGCATCCAGTATTCCTACCTTAAATCCCATCCTGGCAAGGGTTACCGCCACATTTGCAGTAACAGTAGATTTGCCAACGCCACCCTTACCGGATGCCACAGCTATAATGTTCTGTATCCCCGGGATGGGTTTTCCCTTTATTTCATTCACTTTGGGCTTTGCCGGGGCATCGACCCGTACATTGATCTTTATTTTTGCTTTTTCATAGACCTCTTTGTGGATGATCTTTAATATTTCCACTTCGGTTTTCTTGCGTGCCTGGAGGCTCGGATTGGCAATGGTAATATCTATCTCAACCTCATCCCCAAATATCTGTATATTCTTTACGGCGCCGCTCTCCACCATATTCTTCCCCTCCCCGGGAACGGTGATGTGTTCAAGTGCCGTTAAGATATCCTGCTTATTCAACTTCATATCCCTGGTTCCCTTTATGTAAAATCATTCTAAACAACAAAGATACGCTATAGGGGTGAAAAGCTAAAGGGTTTGGAATGAAATATAGGCCGCGGAAATTATTTTTCCAATTCGGAGATAATCTGACGCCCATCGAGCAAATGAATAATGCGTTCCCCATAGGCGGCATTTTTTTCAGAATGAGTCACCTGAATGATGGTTACCCCCTCATTGTTCAGCTGTTTAAAGAGCTCCATGATTTCCTCGCTCTGTTGCGAATTGAGGTTTCCGGTAGGCTCATCGGCAAGAATCAATTTAGGATTCCCGATAAGCGCCCTTGCCACACCGACAAGCTGTTGCTGCCCCCCGCTCAACTGTGTAGGGAAAAGATCCTTCTTTCCAACGATATTAAACCGGTCCAGCATGTCCGCCACCATCGCTTTCCGTTGCGAACCTTTGATTTTCTTATATAACAAGGGCATCTCGAGGTTCTCCTTAACTGTCAGTTCATCGAGCAGGTGATAGGACTGGAAAACAAATCCGATGTATTCCTTATAGAGACCTGCGCGGTGTTTTTCCTTTAAAGCATGTACCGATTCGTGCAGAAACCGGTATTCTCCCTCATCAAAATTGTCGAGCATCCCAATGACGTTGAGGAGGGTGGATTTCCCGGATCCGGAAGGGCCCATTACGGAGATAAACTCCCCTTCTTTAACCTTGAGGTTGATATCCTTCAGCAGGAAGATCCGTTGCCCTCCTGAATGTACCCACTTAAATATATTCTTTAGTTCCAGTAACATTTTTTGTTGTTTTGAGAATTAATAATTTATGGTCCATAATTTTTTGCGGTTTCTAATGGTCCCGAAGGGCGTCCGCCGGATGGGCGATCGCTGCCCAAAACTTTGTCAACTAACGGTAAAAAGGGCAATGAGCAGGGCTGCAAGGCCTGCCGGGGTATAAATGTTCCGGTTGATTGTATTTTATCAATAGTCCTCATTCCTCCTTTAAGTGATCAACCGGATTGGCCAATACCAGCTTTACTGTCTGCACCCCTACCGCCAACCAAACAAAAACCAAAAGAAGGCACAGCGGGAGGGCAAAAAAGTACCAGGAAAGGACAAAGCGATACGCAAATTCCTGCATCCACCTGCCTCCCAGGTAATAAGACACCGGGATGGCCAGTGCAAAACCAACAAGCACCGGAATACTGAAACTCCTGTACAACTTCCAAATTAGTACGGAAACATCCGCTCCTAGGACCTTGCGTATCGACATTTCTTTCCTTCGCCGATCGCACCAGAACCTTGCATAGGCTATGAGGCCCAGCAGTCCGATGAATACGGAGATCATCGTAAATATATTGATGATCCCTGCAAATTGTCTGTCTTTATCATATTGGACCCTGAAATTGTCATCCACAAAATAATGATTAAAAGGAATCCCGGGGTAAAGTGATGCCCATTTGCCTTCCAACGCCTCAATGGTTTTACCAAAACCAGCCTCAGAGATTTTGAGGGTAATTTTCATAAACTGTTCAGGCCAAACCTTTAATGACAAAAGTCCGACATCCTGGTGTAGCGAAAGATAGTTGAAGTTATTTACAACCCCAATCACTTTGCCATTGCCTCCCCATTGCTCAAAAGAAGCCCCTAATATTGCTTCGGGATTTTCATATCCAAAGGCCTTTACAGCAGCTTCGTTGAGTATAAGTGAGGAAGTGAGATCTGCCGGGCCTTCCCTGAAATCACGGCCCGCAACGATCTTCAACCCATAGTTTTTAACAAAATCATGGTCCACAAGGTTAAGGTTGATCTCTCCATTGCTGCTTCTGCCATTGAGGTCCAATATCTGTGTTGCAACTCCATTGGGTGTCTGCCCAGGCACGTGGGAACTAAAGGAAACACTTTCTACCCCCGGAATGGCCCCCAGCTCCACCTTTAAGGCTTCAAAGGAGTTTCCGATGGCCGAATTTGGTCCGTAATCCAGCACCATTTTCCGGGTGGTGTCCATACCCAAATCCTGGTTTTGCATATAATTCAATTGATAATAAATAATCAGTGAACCAATAACCAGGGAACTGGTGATTGAAAATTGAAATACTAATAACGCCGTCCTTGTATTGAATATTTTGAAACGTTTTTCGCCGGATTTCGGAGCGTGCATTGTGGAAATATTTGCGAATTTCAAGGCGGGGTATATCCCTGCGAGTACCGCCAGAAATAATGGGATCAATGGAAGTGCAAGGACAGTTACCGGATGTATCAGGAAGGTAATATCATGGGGGCCCATAAATTTCTCAAAATATGGAAACGATATAAAAATAAGCACCATTGAAATTAAAGTGGCTATGGAAGCAAGCAAAACGGATTCAGTAAAAAATTGTCTGAAAATATCCATTCTGGAAGCGCCAATGGTCTTTTTGACCGAAACTTCTTTTTCCTGGACAGCTACTTCAGCGGTCGTTAAATTGACATAGTTGGTGACGGCCAGCAGCAAGATCATTATGGCAATGCCCGTCAAAAGGTAAATGTTGGATCGTTTGCCTTTGGGTCCCAGCTCCCCAAGTTTTGGATGGCTAAAATGTAAGGTTTCCAAAGGTTCCATAGAAAGCAGGTAACGGTCATTGGTCTCACTTACCTCCTGATATTGCGGCACCTTTTCCAGAAGTGACTTGAGGGTCGCTGCATTGTGGTTTGGTCCCATCAACAAATAGGTATTCATTGGGAACCACGTCCAGTTCTGATTCACCTCGGGCAACCTGGTTTTTAAAAACGTATCCATGGAAATCAGGAAATCGAACTGCAGATGAGAATTGGCCGGCAGGTTTTTAAGGACCCCGGTAACGGTAAAGGGTTCCCCGTCGTATTCAAGAATTTGGTTCACGACCTGGAGCGAACCAAAATATTTTAAGGCAGCGCGTTCTGTTATGATCAGTTTATCAGGTCCGGATAAGGCTGATTCCTTATTTCCTGAACGCAATTCAAGGTCGAAGAGTCTAAAAAAAGAAGCATCGGCGTAATAGATATTTTCACTTTCCGAAAACAAATGATCGCCCTGTTTAATGGCATGGCTTCCATATTCCTTGTTGATCCTTACCACTTCCAGAACTTCGGGGGATTGAAATTTAAGGTAAGGCCCAACGGGGGTGGCAGACAACCCTAATGAGATGTCTCCGGTTGGTGAATCAATGGTGGTATTGACTTTGACAATATTCCGGTAATTGTGGTGAAAGGTATCGAAACTAAGTTCCTGGTGTATATAGATTGCAATGTAAAACAAACTGACGATACCTACCGACAGGCTGAATAATTTGGTAAAGGAACCTCCCCTTTTACCCCATAATTTCCGACTTGCAATTTTGATAAAGTTAGACCACATGATTTTATTTTTTTGACGGTTGATGCATTATTCAGTTCTTAAACTATTTACAGGATTTACGATCGCCGCTTTTATCGAATGATAGCTTACGGTTACTAATGCTATCGCAGCAATTAATAGTGCAATCCAGATAAATGTCAACGGGTTAATTTCTATTCGATATGCATAGTTCTCAATCCAGGTCTGCATAGCGAACCAGGCTACGGGGATGGCAATGAAAAGACCCAGCAAAACTAATTTCAAAAACTGCCATGAGATCATAGAGACAATACTTTTTATAGAAGCCCCCATCACTTTGCGAATCCCGATCTCCTTGGTTCGCAGCTCAATTACTAACAGGGCCATGGCAAAAAGACCCAGGCAGGACAGGAAAATGGCGATTCCCGAAGCGATTCCAAAAATTTGGGTCATCGCACGTTCCCCTTCATACCATGCCTGAATGTTTTCATCCAAAAAAGAACCGTTAAATACGGCATTCGGACTAATCCTTTCCCAAACCGATGTAATATGTTCCATAGCAAGGAGAGGATCCTCTGAACGCACTTTCACAAATACATAATTAATAGCTTCGTCTGAGGATAAATGAAGGGCTATTGGCAATGGCTCCCCGGATGGGGCATAAGCATTAAAATCAGGTATTACCCCAATGATATGGTTTCCGGTGTTCGCATCTTCACCCCCAAAATATTTGCCTACCGGATTCGTTTCCCCCATGAGCTTTACAAAACGCTCAGTCACCACTACGGCATTTGCGGTATCGGTCGCATATTCCGGATTAAAATCCCTTCCCTTTAGTATGGGGATCTGTAAAGTTTCCAGATATCCAAAATCTGCCAGGAGCCAGTCGGCCGAAATCTGGTTTTGGTTGTAGTCAAAACCGATCGTTGTTCTTGAGGTTACCCGGTCTCTTCCCCTTCCCAAATTAACACCGGCACCGGTTACCGAAATAATATTTGGGTCATTGGAAACTTCGTTCCGTATTCTGGCGAGGACTTTTCTACCATCTTCCTGCTTACCAACAGGAATACTTACTACCTGCTCTTTTCTAAAACCAAGTGGTTTGTCCCTTAAATGGTCCAATTGCTGACCGGCAATCACACTAATACAGATCAGCAGACCTGAAATGGTAAATTGACTTACCAACAATGTATTTCTGAGCACCCCGGGTTTCTTTGTAGAAACATTTCCCTTTAAAATTTCAACCAACCTGAAATTGGCCATCTTCAGGGCCGGGTAACCTCCCGCAATTAAAGTGACCGCAAAAAAGACCCCTGTTAATATGGCCAGAAAAGAGGGCTGGAAGAAAGTTGCTATTTCAATACGTACATCAAATTGGGCCGAGTACAATGGCAATAATTTATAGGCAAGCATTATGCCTAGGATGAAGCCAAAGAAATAGAGCAGAAAGGCCTCTCCCCACAACTGCATAAAGAGTTGCCCTTTAAAAGCACCCAGGGTCTTCCTAATACCCAATTCGCGACTTCTGCCAAAGGATTGTGCCATGTTGAGGTTGACGAAGTTAAAGCAGGCAATCAGCAAAATAAAGATCCCCAACCCCATGATGGCATAAACGATGGCCAATGGCGAACTCCTTTCCCCTGAGAAATGAATGTCATCGATATTGGTCAGACTTAAGCTGAGTAATTCCCGGGGGTCCAGAACCCCTGGATGCTCTGTTTTGAGTTGTGCCAATTGCTCAGGATAGTATTTCTCCACAAGGGCGAAAAGTTTGTCTTCAACAATATGCCTGTTGGTTTTTTTTGAAATTTTGATAAAGATATTGGCGGTATTGGAACCCCAGTTGTTCCTGTCATCGTCATATCCGGTACGTGATTCTATTCGCGCCACGGCATCAAACTGTATGCTGGAATTCTTCGGGCAGTCTTCAATCACCGCAGAGACAACAAAAGCTCTCTGCTCATCCATTCTGCCGATGTTCAACTCTTTCCCGATAGGATCGTCTTCGCCGAAGATCGCCCTTGCCGTACTTTCACTCAGTGCAATATCCTGAATTCCGGAAAGTATGGAGGCCTTGCTGCCGTTGGTAACCGGAAAATTGAAGACTTCAAAAAAATCCGGGTCGGTCCTCGTGATCACCTTTTCAATATTCTTGTCCTGATAGGTAATGTTTTCCGGTGTTCCCATTTGGACCCTCACTGCGGTTTCTATATCAGGAATTTCAGTCTTCAGGGCTTCGCCAAGCGGAAGTGGCATTTGAGAACTCCATCTGATTCCCTGATCTGTATTTGTAAAACGGGATGTTTTGAACAATTGATCTTTGTCCTTATGAAATGAATCGTAACTGAATTGAAAATAGGCAGTTAAAAACAGGATGATGCTTATAGAAAATGCTACGGCTAACCCCACTATATTGATGGAAGAATGCAGTTTATTCCTTTGGATGTTTCGCCACGTAATTTTGAGATAATTTTTTAGCATGATTCTCATTTTGTTAACCAGCGGGTTTATTCCGGTCTTCGCAGGTTGCCTGCCAGGGTATCGATTAAGAACCTCAGGGTCTGATAGGCCTGCAGGTTTAAGGGGCTATTCTGACCGCAGGCTTTCCACAGGATTTGCCCTTGCCGCCCTGATCGCCTGGAAGCTTACGGTAATGACGGTAACAAGCATGGCTCCCAACATGGCCAGGCCAAAGATCCACCAGGAAATAATGACCCGGTACGGATAATCCTGAAGCCAGCCGTTCATCACATAGTAGGCAATGGGAACTGCAATAAAACAGGAGATAATGACCAGCCTTAAAAAGTCCTTGGAAAGCATATTCCAGACATTGAAAACCGAAGCGCCCAATACTTTGCGGACACCTATTTCCTTGGTCCGTTGCTCAGCTACAAAGGAGGTGAGTCCAAAGAGCCCCAGGCAGCTGATTAATATAGCCAGGGCAGTAAATATCGCAGAGAGCCTCCCAACACGTATCTCCGACCTGAATTTTGCTCCATACTCTTCATCCACAAAATCATATCGAAATGGAATATCCGGGAAATGTTCCTTAAAGACCCGCTCTATTACCGCCAGGTTCTGATTTGTACTTTGTTTTGGGTTCAGTCTCAGGTTGTAGTAGCTGGCATTGCCCTCCTTGTCAAAAACATACATCCCTTGTTTTACTGGTTCGTAAGGGGACTGTGCGATCATATCTTCGACCACGCCTATTATTTTTAACGGCTCCTCGGGGTCTTCCGGGTCATCATCCTTTATAAGTTTGCCTATGGGGTCAGCCAGCCCCATATACTTCAGTGCGGTCTCATTGATGAGGACAGCATTGGAATCGGAAGCAAGCTCCCTGGAAAAATCCCTTCCGGCTACTATTTTCAGGTTCAGGGATCTGGCATATTCATGGGATACCGAGGTCCATGCAAAATCTTCCTGGAACCCCTCTGGCTTGCCCTCCCAGGTATACCCGCTTCTGTTAGACCATATTCTTGTGGTTGGACTGCTGGAAGTTGACATTTCCACGACCGCGTTGGAGCCGATAAATTCACTACGCATCAGTTCAAATTTTCCGGTAAAATCACGGCTCATTACAGGGATCTGCACCAACCCTTCCCTGTCGTAACCCACAGGCCTGTTCTTGGCAAAATTGATCTGCTGCATCACAATAACCGTCCCTATGATAAAGGCAACGGACACGGTAAATTGGAGCACAACCAGAATTTTCCTCGGAGTTCCCGAGTGCCTGCCGGCTTTAAAGGTTCCTTTTAACACTTCCACCGGTCTGAAGGATGAAAGGTAAAGGGCAGGATAACTTCCGGCCAATAAGGCAGTAAACAAAATAAAAGCGATGGACACAAACCAAAAGGATAAATTATCCCATGGAAATTCAATCTCTTTTCTGGCCAGGTCATTAAATCCATTCAACGTCAGAAGTACGATGAGCAAGGCGAGTACATAGGCAAATACAACCACTAAAAACGATTCGCTCAGGAATTGGTTGATCAACTGGCTTCTTTGGGAACCAATGGATTTCCTGATCCCAACTTCCCGGGCACGTTTTTCGGACCTGGCGGTACTCAGGTTCATAAAATTGATGCAGGCCAAAAGCAAAACAAAGGCCCCGATGATCCCAAATAGCCAGACATATTTAATTCTTCCGCCTACCTGTATGCCATTTTCAAAATTGCCGCGCAAATACCATTCATTCATGGGAAAAAGGAACAGTTGCGGATTAAATTCTGCAGTGTCCTCGTTCAGATCCTTTTTTACATCTTTGATCGTCCCCGTGACCTTTTCCATGCCGGTATTGTCCGCGATTTGCACGAACATCTGAAAGGAGTTGTTCCCCCAATTGTCTGCGGCGTTCTTTACCCATTCCTGATTGGTAATGTATTTTTCCCAGGGGAGGATATATTGCAGATCCTTAAAGGACGAATTAAATGGAATATCCTCGTAGACACTCGTTACCAACATATCATACTGGCTATTGACCTCTATCACCTTTCCGATGGGATCTTCAGATCCGAATAAGGCCTCGGCCACCGAATTTGAAAGCATGATGGAATTGATCTCCCTTAAGCCGTCCTTTTCACCCTGCAATATCTTCAAATCGAGCATTTCGGGCGCCTCGGGCTGCATAAAATTCCCGGATCTCGAAATACTGGTCTCCATGTATTTTAAATATTGATTATTGTTCCACGAAGACATTACAAGATGTTTGAAATGATCTGCATAGCCCTCCCGTAATGCCATCTCCAGGGGCCGCGGAATTGCCGGTCCGGTACCTGTCTCCTGATTAAAGGTCTGTGACTGGAATACCTGGGCGATCATATCCTTGTTCTTAAAATAGTCATCGTGGGCGAGCTCATCGTGCATCCAAAGCCCTATGATAAGGGTCACTGCCATACCCAGCGCCAATCCACCTATATTTATGAATGAATAGACCTTGTTTTTTTCGAGGTTTCTCCAGGCTATTTTCAGATAATTTTTAAGCATGATGCTAATTTTTCATGGATATTTTATTCCGTTCGTAAACTATTGACGGGATTGGCCCTTGCCGCTCTCACCGACTCAAATCCTATGGTCATCACGGCGATCAGCACGGTCAAAAGCCCCGTAAGTCCAAAAATCCACCAGGTGATTTGTATCTGATATTCAAAATCGAGGAGCCACTGCTTCATTAAATACCAGGCCAGGGGTGATGCTACCAATATGGCCAGGGCAACGAGTTTTAAAAAGTCGATGGAAATAAGGGTAGTTATGCTTTCCACGCTGGCTCCGAGTACCTTCCGGATACCAATTTCCTTTTTGCGCTGCTTGGCCATAAAAGTGGCCAGACCAAAGAGACCAAGGCATGAAATTAAAATTGAAACTAAAGCAAAATAAAAGGTAAGGGATCCGGTCAGGGTTTCACTTTTGTACTTTGCTTCGTACTCGTCGTCCAGAAAATCATAATGCAATGGAATGTCCGGGAGCACCCTGGAAAATGTGGTCTGCAGCGAAGCGAGGGCGTCTTTGGTTTTATCTGCTTTTAATTTTACAAACATCATTCCGGCGTTGTTTGGATCAAGGAAAAATACAGAGGGCTGTATTGGTTCGTAAAGCGACCGGTTATGAAAATCCCTTAGAACACCGATAATCTGCCGTTCTTTTCCCCAAACCTGGATCACCTTTCCAACGGGATCTTCCATACCCATAATTTCCACGGCTTTCTGGTTGACCACTATGTTTAGTGTATCGGCCATGCCCTCGCGATAATAGGCTCCATCGCTTAGCGGAACTTCGAAAACTTCAGGAAAATTAAAGGCTGTCCAGAGGAGCGTGAACTCAATATTTCCCTGTTCCAGGGATTTTCCAGGCCAGATAATACCACTGGAAGAAGCGGCCACATCAAGGGGTGACGGCCCCACCAGCGTAACATCTTCAATGGCCTCTGAATTCATTAGTTCACTGCGCAGCACATCATATTTTTCCGTGACTTTCTGGTCCTGGTGGATGGAAACCAGATGGTCCCTGGCAATTCCAAGATCCTTTTCGTTGATGTAGTTCACCTGTAACCTCACGATAATGGCTGCCACAATTAACAATATTGCCAGGCCAAACTGCAGGACAACCAGCCCCTTCCGGAACGAAATAGTATGCTTTCGCTCCTGGGCTTTTCCCTTTAAAGCATCTATTGGTTTGAATGAGGAAATAACCGCAGCAGGATAAGCCCCCGAAAGTACAGTGGTGACAATAAATACGCCCAAAATACTGAGCCAGACCCCGGGTTGCCCAATCCCTGTGTCAAGGTTCTTTCCAACAAAATCGTTAACGCCGGGCAATAACAGCCAGGCCATCAAATAGGCAATCACAAAG
>DATGCB010000095.1:0-2602 GCA_035312365.1 Eudoraea sp.
CATCGGGCATTTCAACGCCTATAATGTTTTGGCGACATACGCCACAGCAGACCTGATGGGATTGGAAAAAATAGAGATCCTCCGGCTTTTAAGCGAATTGGAAAATGTGGACGGAAGGTTTCAATATTACATATCAAAGGAAAGAATTACGGCTATAGTCGATTATGCCCATACGCCGGACGCCTTAAAAAATGTACTTGATACAATCAATGCATTGAGGACTGGAAATGAAAACGTCATCACCGTAGTGGGGTGTGGTGGTGATCGTGACAAGTCTAAGCGTCCGGTAATGGGTCATATCGCTTCTGATATGAGCAACAAGGCCATATTTACCTCGGATAATCCGAGAACGGAATCTCCAACGGCCATTATAGAAGAGATGGAGGCCGGCGTGGAGCCGCAGAATATTAAAAAGATCCTGTCCATTGAGAACAGGAAGCAGGCGATCAAAACTGCCTGTCAGATGGCGATTGCCAATGATATTATCCTGGTGGCGGGCAAGGGGCATGAGACCTATCAGGAAACCAACGGCAAGCGGACAGATTTCGATGACTTTAAGGTTGTCAGGGAATTGCTGACAAGTCTCAATAAATAGAATAACAGACTCCGGAGCAGAGCGGCTGGATCCCAGCCGCTTAGTATCCGGGTTCACCTAATAGAATTGTAAAAGGATCACAAACACAAGATGCTGTACTACCTGTTCGAATATTTAGAAACAGAATACCAATTCCCGGGGGCCACCTTATTCAGGTTCCTGACCTTCAGGGCGTCCATGGCGGTATTGTTTTCATTGATCTTGGCTACGGCATTCGGAAAAAAAATCATTCTTTTTCTAAGGCGTAAACAGATAGGGGAATCTATCAGGGACCTTGGTCTGGAGGGTCAGGAAAAAAAAGAAGGTACCCCCACCATGGGCGGCCTGATCATCATTTTGTCCACACTCATCCCGGTGCTGTTATTTGCAAAACTCGACAATATCTATGTACTGCTGTTGATCGTGACGACCATGTGGATGGGGACGATCGGTTTTATTGATGATTATATCAAGATTTTTAAAAAGAATAAGAAAGGACTCAAAGGAAGGTTTAAGGTACTGGGTCAGGTAATATTGGGTCTTATGGTCGGTGCAACCCTCTATTTCCATCCCGAAGTGACCATGAAGGAGAAGGACAAGACGATTATCACCGAGCGATTTCAGGTTGAAGAGGTACCCGGCCTTGAAGTGAAGTCTATTAAAACCAATGTCCCGTTCTTTAAAGACAATGAATTGGATTATACTGATATTATTTCCTGGATTGGCGACGGGGCGGAGAAATATGCCTGGTTGCTTTTTATTCCCATCGTAATCTTTATTGTTACGGCAGTCTCCAATGGCGCCAACCTCACCGATGGCATCGATGGACTTGCCGCCGGAATTTCTGCGATCATTGCGCTTACCCTGGGCATTTTTGCATGGGTTTCGGGGAATATCATTTTCTCGGACTACCTCGACATATTCTATATCCCCAGGGCCGGGGAACTATTGGTTTTTATAGCTGCATTTGTTGGAGCGCTCGTTGGCTTTTTATGGTACAACGCTTTCCCGGCACAAGTATTTATGGGGGATACCGGAAGTTTAACCATCGGGGGTGTCATTGCGGTCATCGCGATCATAGTCCGTAAAGAATTGCTTATCCCGGTGCTCTGCGGAATTTTCTTTGCAGAGTCATTGTCGGTCATGGTACAGGTGAGTTATTTTAAATATACAAGGAGGAAATTTGGCGAAGGTAAACGGATCTTCCTGATGTCCCCCTTACATCACCATTATCAGAAAAAAGGGTATCACGAAAGCAAAATAGTGACAAGGTTCTGGATTATCGGGATACTGCTGGCCATTATAACATTTGTGACCTTAAAGGTAAGGTAGATGGATCGTCTGGTCATTTTAGGCGGCGGTGAAAGTGGGGTGGGTACGGCTATTTTAGGAAAACAGAGGGGATACCAGGTGTTTGTTTCCGACACGGGAAAAATAAAGGAAAAGTATAAAAACGTTCTGGAACATTTTGGGATTGAATGGGAAGAGGAAAAACATACGGAGGCCCTGATTTTAAATGCGCAACTGGTGATGAAGAGTCCTGGGATTCCCGATGCCGTTCCATTGGTAAAGAAGTTGGTTGCAGCGAAGATACCTGTGATATCGGAAATAGAGTTTGCATCCAGATACACGGATGCCACCATCATTGGAATTACCGGGAGCAATGGCAAAACGACCACCACGATGCTTACACACCACATTTTAAAGCGCGGTGGCAGGCACGTTGGGATGGCCGGGAATATCGGAGATAGTTTTGCCCGGATGGTTGCGGAACACGATTACGATTTCTATGTCCTGGAGATCAGCAGTTTTCAGCTCGATGGGATCACCGATTTCAGGCCGCATATGGCTATCCTGACCAACATCACACCAGACCATCTGGACCGATACGATGGTTCTTTTGAAAAATATATCGCCTCCAAGTTCAGGATCGCGGAAAACCAGACGGATGAGGATTCATTTATTTACGATGCAGATGATCCGGTGATCACTGCCTGGCTGGAAAAAAACCCTGTTCAACCCAAATTA
>DATGCB010000096.1:0-10081 GCA_035312365.1 Eudoraea sp.
ATTTCTAAGGGAAGGGGATGAAATAATGTTACGTGCAAAAATTGCGAATCTCACAGGGAAACAACTTTCAGGGAATGCCAAATTGGAATTGTTCGATGCTATCTCGGGGAAGGAAGTTAGCGCTAAAATACTGGTGAATCCGATCAATATGGATGGCTCCGCGGGTGCCAGGGGAGAGATCCCGGATGCTGGCGAAAAAATATTCACAGTCGACGCTCTCGGGAACAGCCTTGTTACCTGGAAATTGAAAATACCCGCTACCCTGCAGGCAATTCAATATAAGGTAATTGCCAAAGCCGGGGATTACAGCGATGGAGAACAGAACGTACTCCCCGTTCTGACCAACCGTATCCTGATTACCGAAACCTTACCGATGTGGGTGGCCAGCGATCAGACCAGGGCATATACGCTGAAAAAAATGAAGGAACCTTTTTCTCCGACGCTAAAACAACACAAACTCAGCCTGGAGGTTACTTCAAACCCTGCCTGGTATGCCGTGCAGGCGTTGCCTTTTCTCATGGAATACCCCTATGATTGCAACGAGCAGCTATTTGCGATGTACTACGCCAATACATTGGCCAGTCATATTGCGAACGCAAATCCCAGGATCCGGGAAGTATTTGATCAATGGGCCCATTCGGGGGTCCTGCTCAGCAATCTTGAAAAGAACGAGGAACTGAAATCACTTTTGATTCGGGAGACGCCCTGGTTGCGGGACGCAGTATCGGAAACTGAACAGAAAAAACGCATTGCATTGCTCTTTGACCTCAATACCCTGAGAAGCGGACAGGAACAGGCGCTCAATAAATTAAAAAACAGCCAGATGTCGTCCGGGGCATGGGCGTGGTTCAAGGGAGGTCCGGACAACAGGTATATCACCCAACATATCATAACCGGACTTGGCCATTTGAATAATTTGGGGGCGAGCCGGGAAGAAAGTGAAATTAAGCAAATGGTCAGCCGGGCCATTTCCTATCTGGATGATGAATTTGCGGAAGAATACCAACAAATGAAGATATTTTCAAAGGATTTAACTCAGGATCATTTGAGTACCACGCAGATCCATTACCTCTATATGCGCAGCTTTTTTATGGATATCCCGGCAAGCGACAAAGTGAAGGAAATGGAAGGCTACTACCTGGCCCAGGCAGGTAAGTATTGGGTGAACAAAAACATTTATTCCAAAGGACTTTTAGCGCTTACCCTTCACAGAAGGAGTGAGCACACCATGGCTCGCAAGATATTGAAGTCCCTGAAAGAGAACAGCATCACCAGTGAGGATCTGGGGATGTACTGGAAGGAGAACAGCAGTTCCTGGTATTGGTATCAGGCCCCGATTGAGACGCAGGCACTTTTGATAGAAGCCTTCTCGGAAATAGCAAATGAGCCGGAGACCATTGACAATCTCAAGATCTGGTTGCTCAAAAACAAACAAACCAATCATTGGAGAACCACCAAGGCCACAACAGAAGCTGTTTATGCACTTCTCTTACAGGGAAATGACTGGTTACCTATTGATGAGGCTGTACAAATACGAATTGGGGGTGAAGAAATTAATTCTTCAAAGCTTGAGAATGTAAAGATTGAAGCGGGCAGCGGTTATTTTAAGACCACATGGGAACCCTCGGAGATATCGCCAAAAATGGCCGAAGTTGAGATGCGGAAAAAGGGGGCTGGTATCGCCTGGGGTGCATTATACTGGCAGTACTTTGAAGATCTGGATAAAATAATATCCGCCGAAACTCCATTGCAATTGAAAAAGAAACTTTTTCTGAAGGAAAACACAGCGACCGGCGAAGAAATTTCGGAGATCACTGCAAACACAGATCTGGCGATAGGTGATCTGGTACGCGTGAGGATAGAACTCAGGGCGGACAGGCCAATGGAGTTTGTCCATATGAAAGATATGAGGGCCGCGGGGCTGGAACCCGTCAATGTGCTGTCGCAGTACAAATGGCAGGATGGATTGGGGTATTATGAAAGCACCAAAGATGCCAGCACCAATTTCTTTTTTGATGTTCTGCCAAAAGGGGTATTCATTTTTGAATATGACCTGCGGGTGAATAACGCCGGTGATTTCAGCAATGGGATTTCGACCATCCAAAGTATGTATGCCCCGGAGTTTAGCAGTCACAGTGCAGGGGTAAGGGTATCGGTTGGCAGTGAAAATTAAGCCCTCTCTAAGAATCCATCGTTACCAGCCTAAATTCTGCAATTGGCATGGCACATGCCCAGGTGTTCCCCCGATTTTATCAACAGGCTATACGATAATTTAGTGGCCATGGGTTAACATTTCTGCCATATACGGACCGATGATATGATTTTTCTGTAATTTTAATAGTCTAACAACTAAACCAGTTCCTATGAATTCAAAAGTTTTTCTAGTACTGAGAATTGTATTCGGTTTGGCGCTCTTATTTTTTGGCGGCAACAAATTATTTCACTTTATGGATCCTCCCCCGCCTCCTGAAGCCGCACATGGCTATTGGGAAGCCCTTATGACCACCAGAACACTTACGCTGGTGGCCATTGTGGAAGTACTATCAGGCTTATCCCTATTGATCAACAAATACGGAGCGCTAATGATGCTTGTATTGATGAGTGTTTCTGTTAATGCCGTGCTCTATCATGCCAGCCTTGATCAGGGTGGAATCGTTATGGGCATAGTGCTCCTGGTATTAAACATTGTTTTGCTGTATGGATACAAGGAAAGGTATCAGGGAATCCTTATGGCATAGCACCTTTAACAAAAACGGATCGATGGCGGTTTTTTGACAAAAACCGCCATTTTTTATGCCTAATGCCTCAGCCTTACCTGTGAAATCCAGGATTACCGGTAAAAACAGGCCTGTAAAGTACCCTTAATTCCTGCCTGATGGGGGGAACCTGGAAAAAACCTTGGCCACAATTTCCTTTAATTTCTCTTTCTTAACACTTGGAGAGGCACCTTCCCTGAATGTGCTTTCACTGACCGCCTGCCAGATGAGGGCGTCTTTTTGGCTATCTACCAGGTCAAAGATAATTTCTGTTTCCACGTTCGGCCTTCCGATCGGCAATCCTATGGAAACACCACCACCCACATTGCGGCCGGTGCCACCGACCCCAACACCCACAGAGCTGTTTTGAAGGTTTCTGAAAGCGCGACTTTGAATATTGATAAAAAATTCTGGTTCTTCCGAAAACAATATCCCTTTTTGCTGCATCGTGGAATCTATCGCCTGTAAGAGTCTATTGATGTCAAGATCACTCATACCGGTTTCCATCTCCGGGTAGTAATTATAGGTTGAATAATTTGAAAAGTCTGTGGTTTTGTCATAGTCATAGTTTACCCGCACCGTGCCGCAGGCAGTAAGGCACATAAGAAGTAAGATATAACCCAGACCTTTCATATCCGGTGTATTTCCATAAAAATACTGAAAATTTGTGCTGTTGTGCTAAAATTGGCAGGTTAATCGCTCAACATGTGCCAAAGGCGGTCCTTGAGTTCCTGTAGTCCAAATTGAGATACAGAAGAGATGAATATATGCGGGATCTTTGCAAGTGCAGTATCCAGTTCCGGGCGCATTTCTGCCATGAGTTCTTCATCCAACATATCGCTTTTGGAAATGGCTACAAGCCTGTCCTTATCTAGCAGTTCAGGGTTGTATCTTCGGAGTTCATTTAATAATATTTCATATTCCCTGCCAATATCCATGCTGTCTGCCGGGATAAGAAATAATAGTGTGGCATTGCGTTCAATATGCCTAAGGAAGTAATGGCCGAGGCCCTTTCCCTCCGAGGCGCCTTCAATAATTCCTGGAATATCGGCCATGACAAAACTTTTAAAATCCCGGTACTGCACAATCCCCAAATTGGGTTTTAAAGTGGTAAACGCATAATCTGCAATTTTGGGTTTTGCAGAAGTGAGTACAGATAATAAAGTAGATTTACCGGCATTGGGAAAGCCTACTAGGCCCACATCTGCCAAAACCTTTAGTTCCAGGATCAATTGCTTTTCACTGCCAGGTATCCCCGGCTGTGCATATCTCGGTGTTTGGTTGGTTGCGCTTTTAAAATGCCAGTTGCCCAGGCCACCCTTACCCCCTTCAAGAACAACCCTTTCTTCGTGGTCCCGGGTAATCTCAAACAAGATTTCCTGCGTATCAGCGTCGCGAATAACAGTGCCGAGAGGGACGTCGAGGTACACATCTGTGCCATCCGCACCGGTACTCCTGTTCTTGCTCCCGTGCTCCCCGTGGCCTGCCTTAAAATGCCGTTTAAATTTGAACCCGAGGAGGGTCCACAAGTTTTTGTCTCCACGTACCATAATATGACCTCCCCGGCCACCATCACCACCATCGGGACCGCCTTTGTCAATGTACTTTTCCCTGTGCAAATGCGTCGAACCCTTGCCACCGTTGCCGGAAACTGCATGAACCTTCACATAATCCACAAAATTACCTTCGGTCATTTTTTTAGTTTAAGCGGTTTCTGTGCAGGAGGTTTACGGAAATCCGGGCCATACCGGACCCCCGGCTTCCATTACACGATCTTTTCAGCAATTACATAAGTCAATCCATTTTCCTTATCCAAAACCCAGGATGCCCCCGGAAAGTTCATTTTTAGCGCACCCAATTTCTCGAGCGCCTTTTGGGATCGTATGTTATTTTTGTCGACATAAAAAACGACTTTCTCAGCACCGTTCAGGATATGGTTAATCATCATTTTCTTTACTTCCCGGTTGTATTCTCCCCCCCAATATTTGCGCATAAGGAAAGTCCATCCGATTTCCACGACTTTATCGTCTTCATCAATGATTTTCATCCTGGAACTCCCTATAACCTCATTCGTAGTGCCATCCAGAATACACAATGCACCTTTTGAATGCAGTGACTCTTTAAAGAATTTTGTAAACCCATCCGGGGTATGGCGCTGCTTATCCTGATGTTGTTCCCAGATTGAGTGATCTGAGGCAGCCTGGTAAAGGGGCCCGAAGTCGGCTTGTTTCAAAGGCCTTATTTTCACCAGCGTGTTTTCCAGATAGGGCTGTAAATCTATATGTACCATGGGTCATCAAATACGCCCTCCGACTACTGCCTGGTTAAACGGCCATTAGTGAATCGAGCACCATTATCAGGCGTTCCGTAATTTCATCAATCCCCCCTATTCCATTCACATTGTGAAACTTCCCCTGGGCTTCATAGTATTGCCTTAGGGGGGCTGTTTTTTCATTGTACTCCTCAAAGCGGTTTCGGATCTTGGTTTCATCCTGGTCATCGGGTCTTCCGCTTGCTTTTCCCCTTTCCAGCAAACGTTGGATCAGGACCTCATCATCGGCCTCCAGGGCGATGGTGGCGTCGATCTGCATATCTTTGGATTCCAGGAAATTGTCCAATGCCTCTGCCTGTGCCGTCGTTCTGGGGAAACCATCAAAAATAAACCCGCTTGCTTCCGGGTGATGTTCAACCTCGTCCTGAAGCATTTTAATCGTAACCTCATCGGGCACCAAATCGCCTTTATCCATATAGGATTGTGCTAATTTTCCCAATCTGGTTTTGTTTTTAATATTGTAACGGAACACGTCTCCTGTGGAAATATGCTGCAGATTGTATTTTTCCTTTAAAAAAGTAGCCTGGGTACCCTTTCCGGCCCCCGGCTTACCGAACAAGACAATATTTATCATTTGGTTTTGGTTTAGTTGGTATACTGCCCTTAAATTCCTGCCCATTTCCCTATAATCAAGCCCGTAACCCACAATGAACTTATCAGGGATCTCCATCCCAAAATAGTCGATGGTATACTCTCCGTTGTAGAGTTCGGACTTATAAAACAGGCTGACGACCCTGAAGTCCTTTACATTGGTACCGGAAAAAAGGTGCACCAGTTTTTGCAAGGTACGACCCGTGTCGATGATATCCTCAAGGATGATAATGCTTCGACCCTCTATGTGGTCAGGAACATCGAGCAAGGTTTCCACAATCCCCGTAGAAGTCAACCCGCTGTAAGAACTCAGTTTCACGAAGGACACCTCACAGGGGTAAGGGTAAAATTTTAAAAAGTCGGAAGCAAACATAAAGGCCCCGTTCAGCACTCCAACAAAAATTGGAACCTGATTCTTATAGTCCTCTGCTACCTCCGTGGCTATTTTTTTTACAGCCGCAAGAATTTCTTCTTCGCTGAGATAAGGAATAAATTGTTTGTCTTTAAGCTTTATCAATGATTGCACTCTTACGGAAGTGCGAAGATAGCATTTTGATTTCTCTTTTTTACGCCTCACCCGTGCGTTTATGAGATTTAGCCCTATTTTTGTTGCTTTGGTGACCTCGCTTTCAGGAGCTTAAATCCATCACGTATGAACTTTTTTTCATCTTCATTTACACTGGGAATATTAGGGGGCGGACAATTGGGCAAGATGTTATTGTACGAAACGCGAAAATGGGATATTTCAACCTGTGTTTTGGATCCTTCTGCAGACGCTCCCTGCAAAATCAGCTGCAATAAATTTGTTCAGGGGGATTTAATGGATTTTGATACAGTATACCGCTTTGGCAGGCAGGCAGATATTGTGACCATTGAAATAGAAAATGTCAATATTGCAGCCCTGGAGAAACTGGAGGACGAGGGGATAAAGGTCTATCCCCCTACCAGGACCCTGGAAATTATTCAAAACAAAGCCACCCAAAAACTGTTTTATACCGATCACGGTATTCCAACAGCACCATTTGCACGCTTTGCCTATACCAGCGAAATTGAAGACAGCATTGCAAATGGAGGGCTGCAATTTCCGTTTGTATGGAAAAGTGCTCAGTTTGGTTACGATGGCCAGGGTGTGAAAGTGGTACGAAATGCGGAGGAACTCCGGGGCTTGCCGAATGTAGAATGTATTGCAGAACATTTAATCCCTTTTCAAAAGGAATTAGCGGTCATCGTGGCACGAAATACCCGCGGGGAAGTGGTCACCTATCCTGTGGTGGAGATGGAATTTCATGCGGATGCCAACCAGGTAGAATACGTCATCTGTCCTGCCAGGGTAAGTGAAATAATTGCACAAAGGGCCAGGGAAGTAGCCTTAAAAATTTCAAGGGAGTTAGCGCATATTGGGATCCTCGCCGTAGAGCTTTTCCAGACAAGTGACGGGCAGGTATTAGTGAATGAAGTAGCTCCCAGACCTCATAACAGCGGGCATTTCAGTATTGAAGCAAGTTATACAAATCAATTTGAACAGCACATCAGGGCCATATTGGGGTTGCCACTTGGCAAGACTGCGAGTAAATTGGCCGGAATTATGGTAAATTTGGTAGGTGCGGAAGGGCATACCGGCGATGTGGTCTATGAAAATATCGAAGACATTCTTAAAATGAACGGCGTAACACCCCATATTTATGGAAAAAAGCAAACCCGCCCTTTCCGTAAAATGGGCCATGTGACGGTGGTGCATGAAAATATGGAGGAAGCCAGGAGGATTGCTGAACAGGTTAAAAATACGATTAAAGTGATCAGTGAGTAAATCATATCTGCTCCCTCCCAGATTCCTGAATTTTGTCAGGGGTAACGGGAGCCGGCCTTTGCTTCTCTATTGATTATGGAAGACAGACGGGCAGATGTATTTAAACTTTGGAAATTTATGAAAAAAGTAGCAGTGGTTATGGGTAGTACAAGCGACCTTTCCGTAATGCAGGAGGCCGTGGATATCCTGAAAGGTTTTGATATTGAAGTTGATGTGGATATTGTTTCAGCTCACAGGACGCCTGAAAAGCTATTCGACTTTAGTAGGAATGCCCACAAAAGTGGGTATGCTGTCATTATTGCCGGAGCAGGGGGGGCTGCCCACTTACCGGGAATGGTTGCATCCCTGTCACCCCTGCCGGTAATTGGAGTTCCCGTAAAAAGCAGCAACTCCATGGGCGGTTGGGATTCCGTATTATCTATCCTTCAGATGCCAGGTGGGGTTCCGGTAGCAACTGTAGCACTGAATGGAGCGAAAAATGCCGGGATTTTAGCAGCCCAGATCATTGGAAGCCAGGATAAATGCGTACTGGACAAGATAATCCTCTATAAAGAAGGACTGAAGGAAAAAGTCATTAAAGGCGCTGAAGAAATTCGCAAAAACAATAAGTAATGTGCGCTTTATAACCCCTGCGTATCGCAACAGAAGTGCCTTCTGCCAAACTTCATTTCTATGTACCTTTACACCAATCCCTAACTTATAATTCATATCTGTTTACTAATGACTCTCGACTCCAAAGGAATAACCCCGGTAATGAACCCACTTTTAGCACCTTTTGATAAGGCGCCCTTTTCTGAGATTAAAAATGAACACTTTTTGCCGGCCTTTATCAAGGCTATGGAAGGCGCGCGTAAAGAGATCAACGCTATCACCTCAAATCCCGAGAAACCTACATTTCAGAATACGATTGAGGCATTGGAATTTTCAGGCCGGCAATTAGACAGGATCTCTAGCGTTTTTTTTAATCTGAATTCGGCTGAGACCAATGAAGAAATTCAGAAAATTGCCCAGGAGGTTTCCCCCCTGCTTTCAGCATTCACCAATGATATCACTCTGAATGAAGATTTATTTCATCGGGTTAAAACGGTCTACGGGGAAAGGGACGCCCTTGGTCTAACCGTTGAACAGGATACCCTCCTCGACAAAAAATACAGGAGTTTCAGCCGAAACGGCGCCAACTTGTCAAAAGAAAAGAAAAAAAGACTTCGCGAGATTGATGCAGCGCTTGCGAAACTTAAACTGAAATTTGGTGAGAATGTACTGGCAGAAACCAACAAATTTCAAATGCACCTTACCGAAGCCGGTGATATGGACGGGCTTCCTGATGGGGAAAAGGAAGCCGCGGCTCTTTTGGCAAAATCCAGGAATTTAAATGGGTGGCTGGTAACATTGGATTATCCGAGTTATATCCCTTTTATGAAGTATGCAAGGAACAGAGAGTTACGAAAAAAGCTTTCCCTGGCGTTCGGGAGTAAGGGATTTCACAACGATGACCTGGATAATCAGGCGAACGTCTTAAAAATAGCAGGCCTGCGCTACGAACGGGCAATATTGCTGGGGTATAAAACACATGCACATTTTGTCCTGGAAGAACGAATGGCCGAAACCCCGGATAAGGTCTATAGTTTTCTCAGCGAATTGCTGGAAAAAGCGAAACCGGCGGCAGTTGAGGAATTCAGGGAATTGGAACAATTTGCCCGGGAACTGGATGGCTTAGAGCAGCTACAAAAATGGGACGGTGCCTATTATTCTGAAAAACTGAAACAAAATCGATTCAATTTAGACGACGAAAAACTAAAACCATATTTTAAACTGGAAAATGTAATTTCCGGCGTTTTCAGGGTGGCAGAGAAATTGTTTGGATTAAAATTTGAAGAAGTCTTTGATGTGGATATCTATCACGAAGAGGTCAAAACCTACCGGGTAATGGATCTCAATGGTGATTTTATCTCGCTTTTTTATGCCGATTTCCATCCGAGGAAGGGCAAACGCGGCGGGGCCTGGATGACCTCATACAAACCACAATACAGGGAAGGAAGCCAGAATGTGCGGCCCCATATCTCCAATGTCTGCAATTTTACTCCTTCCACACCCAGTAAACCTTCGCTGCTAACTTTTAATGAAGTAACAACGCTGTTTCATGAATTCGGGCATGGACTGCATGGCATGCTGGCAGATACCACCTACCCCAGCTTGTCTGGAACCTCAGTTTACTGGGATTTTGTTGAGCTTCCCAGCCAGGTAATGGAGAACTGGTGCTACGAAAAGGAGGCCCTGGAGTTATTTGCCAGGCATTACAAGACCGGAGCCCCTATTCCAATGGATCTGTTACTGAAAATTAAGGACTCTGCCACATTCCAGGAAGGCATTGCTACCCTAAGGCAACTGCGTTTCGGATTACTCGATATGTCATGGCACGCCACCGACCCCACCGGAATAACCGATGTTAAGGCACATGAAGTAAAGGCGTTTGAAAGCACCCTCCTCTACCCCGATATGCCGGAAACCTGCATGAGCACTTCTTTTTCCCATATCTTCCAGGGCGGATATTCTTCGGGCTATTACAGTTATAAATGGGCAGAGGTTTTAGATGCC
>DATGCB010000097.1:0-6455 GCA_035312365.1 Eudoraea sp.
GGGTGCAATGGTGCTTTGATCCCCACCCATATAGGGGACGACCTTCGACGGGTCGCCCCTCCTGGACGGGTATCTGTCCAGGCCTGCGATCACAGAAGGATTGGCTTCACCAAATTCCTGTTCTGTCATATATTGCACAAAGGTATTCAGCCCTTCAACCATCCATCCCCACTGGCGTTCGTCTGAATTTACGATCATGGGAAAGAAATTATGACCTACCTCGTGGATGATAACACTGATCATTCCAAATTTCACGCGGTCTGAATAGCTTCCATCTTCATTAGGCCTGCCGTAATTCCAGCAGATCATCGGATATTCCATCCCCTGATTTTTTGCATGGACAGAAATGGCTTTGTGATACGGATAATTGAACGTATGCGCGGAATATGATTTCAGGGTTTGTGCCACAGCCCTGGTGGATAATTCCTCCCATAACGGGTTGCCTTCCCTGGGATATAAGGAGACGGCCATTACATCCCTGTTGCCGATCTTTACGGCCTGCATGTCCCATATAAATTTTCTGGAGGTGGCAAAACCGTAATCCCTGACCATCTCGGCCCGGAATTTCCACGTTTTCGTCTTATCTGAAAAATTCTTTTCGGCAGCTTCTGCCTCTTCCTGGGTAATGATCAGCACGGGTTTGTCATAGGATTTTTTTGCCTGATCATATCGCTTCATCATCTCTTTGGAGAAGACTTCTTTTCTATTGAGCAATTCGCCGGTTGCATCCAGCACATGATCTGCCGGAACCGTAATATTCACTTCATAATTTCCAAACGGCAGGGCGAACTCCCCGCTGCCCCAGAACTGATGGTTTTGCCATCCTTCCACATCGCTGTAAACGGCCATTCGCGGAAAGAACTGTGCAATGACATAGGCCCTGTTGCCATCTTTCGGAAAAAATTCATAGCCAGAGCGGGCCCTGTCTACCGTATGATCCGGAATGTTGTACCACCACTTTACGGAAAATGATATTTGTTCCCCGCTTTTTAACGGCGTTGGGATATTTACGCGCATCATCGTCCTGTTGACGGTATAGGAAAGCGGATGCCCGCTGGCATCCTTTACAAATTCGATGTTAAACCCGCCATCAAAGGTTTCCTTCAGGTACTCTCCCGCAAAATTGTCGGTCTGATAGGCAATGGGAATGCTGCTTTCATTCCTCAAAGGCGATTTGGAATCTTTTGCCCTGACATTTTGGTCGAGTTGCAGCCATAGAAACTCCAGGTCGTCCGGAGCATTATTGTGATAGGTGATGGTTTCCTCTCCATGGATCCTCGCATTTTTGTCGTCGAGTTCAATATCCATCCTGTAATCTGCCTGTTGTTGGTAGTAGTCGGGTCCTGGCGCCCCGGAGGCCGATCTGTACGAATTTGGGGTGGCAAATTCTTCGTAGAGTTGCTTGAATTTATTCTGATTGTAATGTCCGGGGGCTCTTTCTTTTGGTGCTTCCTCCTGGGCAACAAGGGATGTTGCAAACAGGAATACAATGGAAGCAAAACAATACCTGATTGTATTCATATAAATGAAGGTTTTAAATCTCCGAAAAATAGAGTTTTTTATACGATTTGATAAGAATTGTTATAAATTTAACATTCCTTTATTATTATCCCGCACCAGCACAAAGCTCTTTCTGGTGCCGTTGATCTTAAAATGAACAATGTTCTGCTGCTCGTCGTAAAGATCGGTCAGGACTTCATTTTGTACTTCGATGGAAGAGAGCGTTGGAAAATCGATGTCTGCGACTTCAAGGTAACAGACGATGAGGTCATTGTCGTATTTTTTACCCAGAAATCGGTATGCCGCATTCTTCCCGTTGATCCGTAGTACAAACTTAGCCTTCAAATACTTTTCAATATAGAAATTGGCCTGGTCCGATTCTTTCCCGGTTGCCAGATGCGCCTGTACGCCATAGCGTTCCCCCAGTACATTCTCCAAATCATCGATAAAAACACGCGTTGTGATCTGCAGGGCGCTATCCTTTTCGGAATAGCTGATATTGGTCACACTCACGTAAAATTTGTGGCCCGAAGTAAAGGCCATCAGGGGCAGGAATAGGAAGAGGAGGCCTTTTTTCAACAACGTCAAAGCTTCATTTTTCATTACCCAAAGGTATGCAAATCCTGTGCCAAAGCTATTCAATCCAGGTCATTGTTTTCACGGTAAATGGTGCTTTTATCAAGTAAAAATCTCCAGATGGCAATGGTGTCGTCCGACCTTGCCAGCGCATCAAAACCCTCGTCCACCTCACAGAAGTACATAAAATCATCGATTTTTTCTGCCGGGATCTTCAGTTGCGTCACGAACAGGCTGTCGGCAAAGGTATGGCGGATCTCCTGGGTTCGAAGGTATTTTTTATCCCTGGCAACCCGCTTTTTCAACATTTTGGTCCGCCCCGAGATCGCATTTATGATCGGGTTGAAGGGAACGCTCGTAAAGGTTCCCAGCGTCAGGGGTCCCATGGAAGCCTCCTTCAGGAGGCGCTCACTTTGCATCATCGGTTTTACATCAGCATTGGGCAACCCCAGGGTTGAGGAGGAAATTACCTGCCCCGTTCGCAAATTTTGCATATCCTTGGCCAAATCACCCGAAAGATCATAAGGACGTACCACCACCTCGTCCAGTTCATTTACAAATTCCTCCAGGGGTATGTAAACCGAGGTACTTGAAAGCATTGCCGCGGATACCACCACTGTTTTGCGTTTAAACTGCACGGCGGAAAACAGCAAGGTGTCATTGAGCCCGGCCGCAATGGAAAAACGACCTTCCTCGTCCGTGATCGTTGCCTTTTGTGCCGTGGTATTCATGACATGCACATCGGGAACGCCCTTTTCATTACTGATTGCTTTACCCTCCAGCCTTTGTGAAAATGAAGTTTGCGCCCATGAGGCAGTACTGATGCATAAAAACAAAAAAAAGAGGTTACTATTTTTGGGCATCCAGTTCCTTTAGATACATTTTGCTTTGAGTCACCAGAAAATCGATCAGTTGAAATTCGTTGTCTTTCCTAAGTAACGATTGCGGTGGCAATTGTGCATCGCAGTAGATTAAAAATGCGTCTATTTTATCCTGGGGAATACGGAGGTCGGTCACAAAGAATTCATCCTCATAGATCTTTCGCAAAACGTTGCTGACTTTTAAAGGCTCCCTGTCTGCCTGGCTCTCTTTATTTGCCAGAAAAATTGCCTTGAAAATGTTCTTAAAATTAAGGCCGTCCTGTAATCTTCTGGAACCGGGGTCATCCATGGCCACATTGACCACCTCGGCTGTCTGGTCGGTCTCATATTCAAATTCCTTAAACTCCTCGTTCTTTAATTCCAGGAATTTTTGCTGGTTTTCCGGGCTTACGGTCACCTCGTCCAATTCGGTCACCTTTTCATTTACTTCAATGACCAGCCTGTTCCTTTTTAAGATCTCCTCCGTGATGGTAATCACCTCCAGCTGATAGTTAATGGCCGTAAAGACCAATTCGTCACTGAGCTTTACGCGAATGGCAAACTCCCCCTTGTCGTTTGTGATCGTGGCCCGTTCTGTGGTGGTGTTGATCACGTGTTCATTGGGCACATTCGTATTTCTGTAAAGCACCTGTCCCCGCAACAATCTGCGCCCGTCGTCCTGGGCTGCACCTGTCATTACACCAAGAAGGCAAAGTACGCTGAGTAGTGTGTATTTAATCGGCATAAGCTAGTGTTCTGGAAATGTGTTGGTATAAAGAAAATGTAAGTTCATTTCAAAAAAAAATTTAACGGCATTAAACTTATGTTAATTGGCTGTTATTACGCCCTGGACGGGGTCGTTTGAAATGCATCCTAATTGCAGCCAATCCCTTTAATTTAGGGTATTTCGGGCAAAGCCATCTCATTTTACCGCATAAAATTGTATTTCAAGGTATAAAGTTAGCTTTATGGTGATATAATTATATTTTTGTTTGTCCCGTTAGCCGAGAACGAATAATATTTGTCCTGAAATACCCCTAAGCCCTTGCACTACCCGCGTAGCTGCTTGTTGAATGGTATCATATCATGGACCACAAGTAGGAAATTAAACGTACCCAAATGAAAATGAAACTCCTCTTTACCCTGATTGGCCTGGGTTTATGCACTACCCTGACAGGCCAGATTAAAATTGGTGACAATCCTCAAAATATTGATGCCGCCTCGGTTCTGGAACTGGAAAGCACGGACCGCGTTTTGGTGATCAGCCGTATGAGCGCAGCTCAAATGAATGCTTTGGCACCCCTTGCCGGGGCCCTGGTGTATAATACGGATGAAGGGTGTATCTACTATTTTAACGGCTCGGACTGGCTGAATCTGTGCGATTCGCTGGGCCTGACCATTACGGCAGATCCCGTAGTAAATGAAACGGGCACCATCGTGATCACGGAAAACGGGGATAACGTTAACCTGGAAGTGGGACAGATCGGGTCGGAAAATATTTTGAATTTTAGTATCAACAGCATTGACCTGCAGAACAACTCCATCACCGCAGACAAACTGGCCCCTGATTCCGTGGGCAGCGAAGAGTTACAGGAAAACACGGTGACCGATGATGAAATTGATTACAACCAGGTGACCCTGAACGACTTTATAAATGATTCGGGTTATATTACCGGGGCAGATATTGTGAGCGGAAGTCCAAACAATGCCATTACCGATAATGGGGGGGCCTTTTACGACGACGATCCCCTGCAGGCCTCTGTTGCAGCGAATGCAGCGGCCATTGCCGCCGATGGCGATACAAATTCCGCCAATGAAATTCAAAACCTGTCCCTGGCAGGCAACCAGCTGTCCATCAGCGGGGGGAACAATGTGGACCTCTCTCCTTTTAACAATACGGGGAGCGATAACCAGAACCTTATTGGGGCAACCCTTAACGGGAGTAATATTTTGCAAATAGATATTGAAAACGGGGCTTCCACGGCAGTGGACCTGTCCCCTTTAAGCGGGACCGGGACGGATGATCAGCAGATCACCGATTTTAGCCTGGACCAGGCCACGGACGTGTTGTCCATCACCATCGAAGGCGGGAATACACAGACCATCGACCTGTCTCAAAGGATCAACTCTTCAATGATCGTAGACGGTACGGTTTCTTCGGCAGATCTGGGGAACAATGCGGTGGAGACCTCTAAAATTGAGGATCTTGCAGTCACGGAAGCAAAAATAGCCCCCGGGAATGCTGACCAGATATTGCGGACAGACCCCACGGGTTCCTTTGTGTCATGGGTGGATTTAACCGCGGGGGCCACTCAAAATCTGGCCCAGGTCCTGGCCGTAGGTTCAAGTGCCGGAAATGAGCGGATCACCGATCTGCTGGATCCGCTTCAACCACAGGATGCGGCCACCAGGGCGTATGTGGATGCCGCAGGTGGGGGGGGTGAGATCCCGGATAATGAATTGATCACCAATTTTGAATTGGCTGGTAATACGTTAACCATTACGGAAGCAGGTACGGATTTTCCAGTGGATCTAAGCGGCCTTGGGGGGGGGACTAC
Organism: Eudoraea sp.; assembly: GCA_035312365.1. Lineage (GTDB taxonomy): Bacteria > Bacteroidota > Bacteroidia > Flavobacteriales > Flavobacteriaceae > JAFMPW01. The sequence continues at coordinate 5,495 of DATGCB010000097.1, forward strand.
CGAATTGGCGGACCAGGTAACCATCGTGGGGGATGGTAGCACGGGGGACGAATTTACCGTTGCTGACGGGGCTATAAATGCCGCCAAAATTGCAAACAATGCGGTACAATCTGCCCATCTGGCCAACAACGCCGTAACGACGGCCAAAATCCAGGACGGGCAGGTACAAACCGCGGATATTGCGGACCTTAACGTTACCGAAGCCAAACTGTCCCCGGGGAATGCCGACCAGATTTTGAGGACAGACCCCGGCGGGACCTTTGTGCAATGGGTTGACCTGCCGGCTGCCGGGAATCCTGCGGCAGCCGATGTTTCCTTTACTCCTACCGGGAATACGGTGGCCGATGATGTACAGGAGGCTATTGAAGAATTACAAACGGAGATCAATGGGCTTTCTGCAGGGGGTGCAGCAAACCCGAACGACGAACTGATCACTTCATTCAATTTAACCGGCACGGAATTGAATATTGCGGAGGGGGCCACCATACAGCCGCCGGTAGATCTCAACCCTACCTTTGCGACCGATGCTGAACTGGCTGCTGCTATCGGGGGTTTAGCGCCCGTCGTTAGTGCCGACCTGCCAAATTCTATTACATCGGGTTCGGACGGCGGCGCCTTATATGCTGACGGGGACTCCGACGATCAGAATGAAATCCAGGATCTGACGGCGGTTTTAGCCCAGGGTACGGATGCAAACAATAATATTATTTCTAATCTTGCAGATCCTGCCGCCGCCCAGGACGCAGCCACCATGGGTTATGTAGATGCTCAAATCCTGGCGTCGAATCAGGTCGTAGTGAGTACGGATGTACCGAATTCAATTACAGCCGGCAGTGACGGCGGGGCACTTTACAATGATCCGGATAATAATGCATCAAATGAAATTCAAAATCTGAGTCAGGTTTTAGGGATAGGTTCCGATGCCAATGCTACCGTCATCAGTAATTTGGCTAACCCTGTT
>DATGCB010000098.1:0-6134 GCA_035312365.1 Eudoraea sp.
TGGTAAAGGCCAGCCAGAGGGACACTATTGCGGAACCCAAAAAAAGAATGATGGCATAGACCGGCAAGCTACTGGTAAAGAGTCCGACTAAATTTAAGATAGGATCCAGCAGGGCAGTAAATGCAAACAAGGCGAGCGTAAAATTGGCCTTTCGGTGTTACATAAGCAGGTATAACCCGGCAATGAAGAGTTCAATGCAAATGGCCAAAGGGCCAAATTGCGTGTAATATTCCACCTTGAAATACTCTTCCGGGTGCACGGGAAAGGAAACCTCCCGATAAAAGATCGCGCCAAGAACAATGGCTATTATCAGAAATACGGAAGCGATGATTTTTCGCTTTATCATGCCGTGCCATCCAGGGTTCAAATACCGGATTATTTATTGGAAAAAATAAAAATTTTAATGGTTTGTACCAAACGGGATGGATAACATTTAGTCGAATATTATGTCGCTTCCCGGATACATTCAGCGGCGGGCACATGTGGGTAAACATCTTTCACGCCTGCCTTTGTATTTAAAGGTATCTATCCAGGATTCACAAAAGAAATCATTATATTTAGCCAACGTACCCAGGGGCACCCCCTACCCTTCCAAACTCTTTTTAAATGAATCATTGGATTGTCTTCATCTTGTCGGTTGTATGGCCGTTCTATGGAACTGCCCAAAAGGAAAACATGACCCACGCTCAAAGGGAAACTTCCTTTTATACCACCGGCCAGTGGGCCAACTATGGAAATGACCCCGGTGGGATGCGGTACTCGCCCCTTGATCAGATCAATACAGGGAATATCCGGACACTAAAGCTGGCCTGGAGCTACCAGACCGGAGAATTGGATACCTACCATGGAACGGAAGTGGCATCAAAGGCTGCCTTTGAAGCAACCCCAATCATGGTAGACGGGGTCCTCTATTTTAGTACCCCTACCAACCGGGTTATAGCGATCAGGGCTGTTTCCGGGAAGGAAATATGGACCTTTGATCCCGGGGCGGATTTGCAAAGGGGATATTCTGAAATCACTTCGAGAGGCGTTTCCAAATGGATAGATACAGATTTACACCCCGGGGATCCCGGATATATGAGGATCCTGGTTGCCACCATAGATGGCAGGCTCATCGCCCTGGATGCAATAACCGGAGCACCGGTTCCATCCTTTGGCGATCAGGGGACGATCGATTTAACGAAAGGAATAGGTTCAATCCAGGTAACGTCACCACCGGCTGTAATAAACGATCTTATTATTACCGGATCTACCATGGGGGATAACCAGCGGCTCGATTATCCTGCCGGGGTGGTCAGGGCTTTTAACGCCAGGACCGGGACATTGGCATGGTCATGGGACCCTATTCCAAGGGATCCTTCAGACCCGGGGTACACCACATGGCAAGGATCAAAAGCTCATCGGACCGGGGCGGCCAACGCATGGGCACCGTTGTCCACCGATCCTGATCGCGATTTGGTCTTTGTACCCACTTCCTGCCCGAGCCCGGATTATTACGGCGGGGAACGCAAAGGGGACAACCGGTATGCAAATTCTATCGTGGCCATACGCGCATCCACGGGTAAGGTGGTCTGGCATTTTCAGACCGTGCACCACGATATTTGGGATTATGATCTTCCTGCCCAGCCGGTATTGATGGATCTTGTGAAGGATGGCACCGAAACCCCTGCCCTTGTAGTGGTCACTAAAATGGGGCATATTTTTGTGCTTAACCGGGAGACCGGCAAGGCTGTTTTCCCTGTTGAAGAACGCGAAGTCCCACCATCAGACGTCCCCGGAGAGCAAACATCAAAAACACAACCATTCCCCACGGTACTGCCCACTTTTGGAATTCGTGCGGTAACGGTCGATGATGCCTGGGGTCCAACTCCCGAGCTGCGGCAACAGGCAATAGACCGCATTGGGAAGCTTAAAAATCAGGGCATTTTCACCCCTCCCGGTTTCCAGGGTACCATCGTAGCACCGAGCAATGTGGGAGGCATGAACTGGAGCGGTGCTAGTTTTGACCCTGAACGAAAGCTGTTGATCACCAATACCAATCGATTGGCGGCGGTGATCACCTTATTTCAGAGAAACGAGGAAAGTCCGGCAACGATCAACATAAAACTTCCCAGGGCCGAAATCGGCAGGCAGGAAGGGACCCCATACCTTATGTCCCGCGATTATCTCTTTACCCTTCATCCGGAAGACGGGATCCTAATGCAGACAAAACCCCCATGGGGAACCCTCGCCGCCGTGCGTATGACCACCGGGGAATTAGCCTGGGAGGTTCCCCTGGGATTAATGTTGAACCCGGAAAAATATCCCGGCGCCGGAAATTGGGGCTCCATAAATATTGGCGGGGCAATTACCACGGCAGGCGGCCTGGCCTTTATTGCCGCAACAATGGACGGTTCCTTACGGGCTTTTGATACAGAAACCGGGGATTTGCTCTGGGAGGAAACGCTTCCGGCCGGAGGACAGGCCACCCCAATGACCTATATGGCAGATGGAAAACAATATATAGTCATAGCAGCCGGGGGCCATGGAAAACTTGGAACCAAATTGGGGGATTACATCCTTGCCTATTCCGTTGACTAAATTATATGAAAAGAAACAGCAGGCCCATAGGCAACCTGCCGTCACAACTATAGAAGAACCAAAAACAATGCAATATGAAAACAATTAAGAATTATTTTAAGAGAAGGGGTCCAGTCATCCTGTTAATTATCTTAATATCGACCGCTCTGGCCTTTTCTTCATGTAAGACAGAAAAAAAACAATCCCAGATTGAACCGGTGGAAGAAGAGGTTGATAATGCCATCGAAATCATTACCGAGAATATGGATTTTCAGATGCCTGATACTATTTCATCTGGCTGGAATACCTTCCGCTATAAAAACAGGTCGCCCCAGACCCATTTTTTCCTGGTCGACAAATATCCTGAAGGGAAGACCCTGGAAGATGCCCTCAAATATGTCATTCCCCCATTTACTGAGGGCATGAAACTGATCAACGAAGGAAAGCCTGATGAAGGATTTGCCGAGTTCGGCAAACTTCCGGAGTGGTTTGGTGAGGTGAAGTTCCTGGGAGGGTCTGGCCTTATTTCCCCCGGCGGTACCGCAGAAGCCACCATCAAACTTGATCCGGGTTACTATCTTATAGAATGTTATGTAAAAATGAGCAATGGCATATTCCACAGTTCCATGGGAATGATGAAACCACTTATTGTTGCAGATCCGGGATCCGGTAACGCAGAATTAAAAGCAGACGTAGCCATTGATATTTCCGGTGAGGAGGGTATTGTATTCAATGACAGCATCACTGAGGGAAAACATATTTTTTCGGTGTTCTTTAAGGACCAGAAGGTTCACGAAAATTTTGTGGGTCACGATATAAATCTCGCCAGGCTGGAAGCTGGGGCGGATCAGAAGATCCTTGAGCAATGGATGAATTGGGCGGATCCGAAAGGTTTAATTGAACCCGCCCCTGAAGGAATTACTTTTTTGGGGGGTGTAAATGATATGCCGGCGGGCCATAAGGGCTATTTTACGGCTACCCTTGAACCCGGGCAATATGTACTGGTTTCAGAAGTTCCAAATGCCATGGAAAAAAATATGCTTAAAGTGTTCACGGTGTCAGGGCAACCTTAAATCAAATTGATACCCATTGGGCGCCTCAGGGTGCCCTGTGTTAGCTGTGAAAAAATACTATTTTAAAAATCCCTTAGGTGACAGGATGGGACTTTACAATAAATACATACTTCCAGCGGTCATAGACTGGACTTGCAAACAAAAGCCGAACGTGCGTCAAAGGGAAAAAGTGATCCCATTGGCAAAAGGGGAGGTATTGGAAATTGGTGTCGGGTCTGGCTTAAATCTGCCGATATACCACAAAGATCAAGTTAAACACCTAACTGCGATTGACCCGTCCATCAACATATGGAAAAAAAATAAGGTGAATATCAGCAAACTACCCTTTGGATTTTCTTTTTGTGAAGCCTATGCCGAAAATATCCCCATGGATAATTCCTGTTTTGATTCGGTGGTCATTACGTATACTCTCTGTACAATTTCGGATACACTAAAGGCTATGGAAGAAATACGAAGGGTCCTTAAACCGGATGGCCAGCTTATCTTTTGTGAACACGGCAAGGCTCCGGATAAAGGGGTCCGGCGATGGCAGAATTTTACAAACCCCCTCTGGAAGAGACTGGGTGGTGGCTGTAATTTAAATCGGGATATTCCCCTGATCATTAAAGAAAGTGGGTTTAAAATGAACCATATGGAAACCATGTATATCCCCGGTTGGAAACCGGCGAGCTTTAATTACTGGGGAACCGCAAGGCCTTATTGATCGTATTTTAAAGGATATTCATAACCGGGCAGGCCCGGCCGGGATTTATATGCACTTCAGAGCCACAAATACTGCATATCCAATCCAAGGGTCAGTTCATTATTCAGGGCGTCAGGTGGAGCATCTCCGCCAAGGGATGCAAGTCTCGTGTTATTTGTAAATTGGCGGGGCTTATCCTTCCGTGATTTCGCCCGGAATGAACTTTGTACAGGACTTGTATTACCTGAACGACACTCATTTTGCGTCTTTTTCAAATTTTCACGTCTTAAGGATATCATCATGTAGTCTGATTTAGAAATGAACTATACCGTACAGAACATTTGGAACGAATTTAATCATGAACTAAAAGGCTTTATCTTCGGGAAAGTAGGGGATGAAAGTATCGCCGACGATATTTTGCAGGATGTATTTATCAAGATCATGGATAATATGGATAAGGTGGCCAGGGCCAAAAGCATACAGAACTATCTTTATGGTATAGCACGGAATACGACCATGGACCATTTCAGGAAGGCAGATAAAAAGAAAGCGCTGGAAAAGGACTATGCACCCCTTACCGACGAAGAAACCCAATCGTTAAATGCAACCATCGCAGATCGGTGTATAAAACCCTTTATCAATCAAATTCCGGAAAAATACCGACATGCATTACTCAAAACCGAATTTGAGCAAATCTCGCAGAAGGACCTGGCAAGAGAACTGAACATATCCTATTCAGCCGCAAAATCAAGGGTACAAAGGGGGCGCTTAAAGCTTAAAGAACTTATCCTGGGTTGTTGCAACCTACAAAAAGACAAATACGGCAATTTGCTGTCTGCCAGAATGAAAAACTGTAGTTGCTCATGACCAGATACGCACCTTTGATTGGCCTTCCCTCCTTTGGAAAATAAGGAAGCTTGTTTTTCCTCGATGTATCTTCCGGGCTATTGATCCCTGGCATTTTTGAAAGCGTCCGGAGACGGGGCTGATGCATTTCATCGAAAAAACAGGCTTTTCGACGGTTTTTATTTGGATAATTACTATTATTGTAGTCCCAATCTTATCAAAATCTTAATGCATGGCAGCATTCTTAATATCTTCTGTACTGGGCAAATTCGCCCTTTTTATTTTATCAGGTATTCATCGATTTTATGTATTAACCGGGAAGGAATCCGTTATGTTCTCTCATTCCCGGGATGCTTTTAAGACAGATACCCGCTCGTAGGAACTATTACGAAAATTGCCACGCCTAAGATTAGTTTAAGTAAATAAAGTAACTATGTAACCCCAAATATAGTACCCAAATCTTAACATGAACTAAATCTTATACCTACACAATGCGCTTACTCAGAACCCCCCTTTCTGCGGCTTTGCTGCTGTCTTTTTATGGCCTTTTTTCCCAATCAACGGTGTCCGGTGAGCAGCGCAAGTGGCACACCGTAACGGTGATGTTCGATGGGCCGAATACAGGCGAGAACAATGCAACCAATCCTTTTTTGGATTATCGCCTGAATGTGACCTTTAGCGGTCCGGGTGGCAGTACCTATATTGTTCCTGGCTACTATGCCGCGGATGGTAATGCCGCTAATACGAGCGCTGCTTCCGGCAACAAATGGGCAGTAAAGTTTACCCCGGACAAAACGGGTCAATGGACCTATACCGCTTCCTTCAGGACCGGCTCCAATGTAGCCGTAAGCCTGGACCCAAATGCCGGAAGTCCCACTTCATTTAATGGAGCTTCAGGGAGTTTCACCATCAATAGTACGAATAAAATAAATCCCGATAACAGGGCAAAAGGAAGGTTGAATTATGTCGGAGCA
>DATGCB010000099.1:0-3244 GCA_035312365.1 Eudoraea sp.
CTCTTAAGGAAATTTTCGCGGTCCGGATTGCTTGTACTCCAGAATTCCGTATAAAAGCCCCCGTTTTCCTGCACCGCCGGCATAAATTTAGCGTGGGTTTTGGGATAGACCTGATTCAATCCATGTGCCAGACACCCTATGGTCTGTAATTTGTGCTTCATGGCAGCCCTTTGTACACAAATATCCACGCCATAGGCAAAACCACTGACAATCACCGGGTTGAGCGGGGCAATGTCTTCAATGAACTGTTCGCAAAATGCCCTTCCGTAACTCGTCATATTTCGGGTACCTACCACACTGATAACCCTCTTGCCAATTAAATTGATATTTCCGCGTTTAAATAAAAGCAATGGGCTGTCAATACAGTGTTTCAGATACCAGGGGTAATCATCACCCATGAAGTCAACACAGGCAATGTCATTATCTAAAATATAGCGTAATTCCGATTCCGCAGCCTTTAAATAGGAGGGATCGTGCAAGTTCTTGAGGGTATAAGTCCCTATTCCGTCTATTTTGGTAAGATGCGCCCGTTTATCCGAAAATACGGCTATTGGACTACCGCATTGGCGGATGAGCTTTTTGGCGTTAATATCTCCAATATTCGGAATATTCTGAAGCCTAAGAATCGCAACTAACTCATCCTTAGTCATTTAAAAATTATTTATAGTTATTCACAAAATACACAAATTATTATGTTAATAAAAAGTTATGGAGCCTAGTTTGAAACGCTTTTATTTTTTTTCATCTTTGTAAGTATGGGAGCGGAGTACTATATAGAAGAACTTCTATACAGGTATAATTGTGTTGTTGTACCCGATTTCGGAGCGTTTTTGGCACAAATGAAATCCGCTGTTATCCATGAGGCTACCAACACTTTGTACCCCCCGACAAAAATCATTTCCTTTAATGAACAATTATCATCAAACGACGGATTGTTGGTATCCTATATGGCCAGTGCAGAAAAAACGTCCTATGAGGTGATGTTAGAACGCGTCCTCATAATTGCCGCGGGATGGAAAAAACAACTCAGCTCAGGGGAGCGGTTAACCCTGGCCAATATTGGGGAATTATGGCTAAACAGGGAAGGAAAAATCCAATTTCAGCCTTCCAATAAGGTCAATTATCTCACTTCTTCTTTTGGCTTATCCTCATTTGTGTCTATCCCGGTGACGCGTGAAGTATTAAAAGAGTCGGTTGTTGAGCTCGAAGAAAAAATCCCCTTTATCATTACCCCGGAGGAAAGGAAGAAAGGCAACTTCCGGCCTTATCTGAAATATGCTGCCATCCTTCTGGTTGCCCTGTCAACAGGACTTACCGGGTACCGCCTTTACAGTGAAACTGTGACCAGCCAACAATTGGCGCAAGAGGATGCCCAGGTATTGGTTTCTAAAAATATTCAGGAAGCCACCTTTTTTAATTCGGCTCCCATGGAACTCCCTGCACTAAAATTGGAAGTGACGAAAAAGGCCATCGGAAAGCATCACATTATTGCCGGAGCTTTCCGGGTACAGGAAAATGCCGACAAGAAGGTACGCCAGCTGCGACGAAGGGGCTTTAACGCCGCTTATCTCGGCATAAACGCCTATGGGCTTCACCAGGTTACCTATGAAAGCTTTAATGAACCAAAGGAAGCACTGGAATACCTGAGAAAAATAAAGCGAACCGTATCTGCGGACGCATGGCTGCTATCCGTGAAATAACATCCCTACGCTTTTCCGCACTACCAGAAGCATGTATCTTTGCCTAAAATTTCAGGTATGCAGGCTAAAACACCCAACGATTCCAGGACCATTATGACCGATATGGTACTCCCCAGCGAGACCAACCCCCTCAACAATCTCTTTGGGGGTGAATTACTGGCAAGAATGGACAGGGCTGCCAGTATAGCCGCTCGCCGGCACAGCAGGCGTATTACCGTTACGGCTTCGGTAAATCACGTTGCGTTTAACCGATCGGTGCCATTGGGAAGTGTGGTTACTGTGGAAGCCGCCATCTCCAGAACCTTCCGAACCTCCATGGAAGTTTATATTGATGTCTGGATGGAGGACAGGATAAGTGGGGAGCGAACCAAGGCGAATGAGGCTATTTATACCTTTGTAGCCGTTGATGATACCGGTAAACCTACCGAGGTCCCCGTGCTGGTCCCGGAAACTGAATTAGAAAAAGAGCGTTTTAACGGCGCACTGAGACGAAAGCAATTAAGTCTGGTACTTGCCGGTAAAATGAAACCTGCGGAGGCAACAGAACTACGGGCACTATTTATGAGTGAGGACCAGGGAGATTAACGAAGGTAATGAACATGAAGCAGTACCAGCATCCTATTGGAACAGCCGAGGAGTATATCGCTGCACAACCTCCTGAGTTTGCAAATACCCTGAATGAACTAAGGTCAGCAATCAGGGCTATAGTGCCACATGCAGAAGAGATGATTCGTTATGGGGTTATCTGTTACAAACACCGATTCATGCTCGTGGGGATAGGGACAACACAAGCATCATGCAGCTTTTATGTCATGAATCCTGAAATGGTCAGACAGATGAGGCCTGAATTAAAAGACCTTAAATACTCAGGATCGACAATACATTTTTCATTGGAGGAGGCATTACCCATAAAACTTATCGAAAAAATAGTGCTTAAAAGAGTAGCTGAGAATGAGCACAGGGCTCAATTTAAAGCTAAAAAGAAGTAGACCCCTTCTGAGTATAATCGCGGTAATCTAAAAATTAAAATTGTCAGGATCGGGGCCAAACCTGCGACCCCTGTCCAGACCGTCCAAAAAAGTTACATCCTCCGGGGTAAGCTCAAAGTCAAATAGGTCGGCATTAGCCAATATGCGGTCCTTTTTTGCAGATTTGGGGATAGTCACCACCCCCTTTTGAAGGTCCCATCGCAAAACGATTTGCGCTATGGTCTTACCATACTTTTCACCCAACCTCATAAATTCTTCCATTTCAAAAATTTTCCCCTGCATCATCGGGGACCAGGCCTCGTATTGTATGTTTTTCAATGTGCAATAATCGAGGAGCTCCTGTTGCACCAGGTACGGATGAAATTCCATCTGGTTTACCATAGGCACTACTTCCACGCCAGACAGGACATCCTCCAAATGGTGTCGCATAAAGTTGCTCACACCGATGGCACGTACCTTTTTTTCCTTGTAAAGGGATTCAAGGGCCCTCCAGGTATCCCTGTACTTTCCTCTGACCGGCCAGTGGACCAGGTAGAGGTCCAGGTATTCCATCCC
>DATGCB010000100.1:0-10656 GCA_035312365.1 Eudoraea sp.
CGGTCTTTGGATCTATACTCAACAGCGTAAATCCAACGGCCATAGTGGATCCGAAATTTTTAGCCTCTTCGTTGTACATCCTTGCGACGGCCTGCCAGGTAGCACGCAGCGCATAATCTATTGTGACTTCCTTCATTGGCCATCAAAGATACAAATAATTTATTATGCATGCATAATAAATTGTACGAAAATTGTTAGAATTTTATTCAATATCGGCAGGCAGATCACGGGGAACACCGGAAATGTTCAGCCTAATGCCCGTAGATGTCATTGTAAAGGCTGATGTATTTTTCCTTTATGATCTTTCTGCGAAGTTTCATGGTCGGTGTAAGGTGGCCATCGTCTACCGTCCAAACATCGGGAGTGAGCCTGAATTGCTTCACTTTTTCCCATTTGGCAAATTTCTCATTTGCGTGATCCACTTCGTCCTGTATACGTGCCAGCACTTTTTCGTTGTGCACAATATCCGAGTTTTGGCCCAGGGTGACCTTGTGTCGCGCTGCCCAGTCAAAAAGAAATTCAAAATTTGGTTGTATCAGGGCAGCCGGCATTTTTTCACCTTCTCCAACAACCATGACCTGTTCTATAAATCTGGATTGCTTAAAGCTGTTCTCCAGTATTTGGGGAGCAACATACTTACCCCCGGATGTTTTGAACATCTCCTTTTTGCGATCTGTAATTTTTAAAAATCCCTCACTGTCAATTTCTCCGATATCCCCGGTGTGAAAGTACCCGTCCTTCAAGACCTCCGCAGTCTTTTCGGGATCCTTGTAGTAGCCCATCATAACGTTCGGTCCCTTGCAAAGGATCTCGCCATCATTGGCTATTTTCACTTCAACCCCTTCAATGATCCTCCCTACGGTGCCTATTCGCCAGCCTTTATTTCGCTCATCATTGACAGAAATTACCGGGGAAGTTTCGGTGAGCCCATAACCCTCCATCACCTTGATTTCCGCAGCCCCGAAGATCCTGCTCAGCCGTTGTTGCAGGGCGGCGCTGCCCGACACCATGGTTTGGAGGTTCCCTCCGAGCCCGTCGCGCCATTTCTTAAAGATTAATTTTCTCGCCAGGCTGAGCTTCATCTCATACAACCGGCCATTTGCTCCATAGGGCTCAAACTTAAGCCCTAGTTCTACCGCCCAGAAAAAAAGTTTCTTTTTGAAGCCGGTCAATTCCGTTCCCCTGGCAATGATCTTGTCGTAGACCTTTTCAAGTAGCCTGGGGACCACAGTCATTACGTGAGGCTTAACTTCCTTCAAATTGTCACTTATCTTGTCGAGCCCTTCAGCAAAATAGACCGTAATACCACAGTATTGATACAGGTACAGGATCATGCGCTCAAAAATATGACAGACCGGCAGAAAACTCAATGCACTGCTCCCAAATTCAAAAGGGACTCGTTTTTGGCACGAAATCACATTGGACACAATGTTGTCATGCGAAAGCATGACCCCTTTGGGCCTGCCGGTGGTTCCCGAAGTGTAGATCAGCGTTGCCAGGTCCCCGGGGGAGACGGCTTTCATTAATTCCTCTACCCGGGGCTGGTTGGAAGTGTCGGCTCCAAGCTCCAGGACTTCCGACCAGTTTTTACAATTTGGGAGCGTATCAAACGAGTAGATATCATTCAGGCTGGGAACCTGGTCTTTGATGGCCTTGATCTTCCCCAAAACTTCCCCGCAGGAAACAAAACAATAGGTAGCTTCCGAATGATTAAGCACGTAGGCGTATTCCTCTTCTGAAATAGTGGGATAGATCGGGACATTCTGAGCACCCAGTTGCAGGATCCCGATATCCATGATATTCCATTCCGTGCGATTGGTCATGGAGATCAGGGCAATCCGATCATTGGGTTTCACACCGAGTCGCAATAGCCCCCTGCTCACCGCATTGGCCTTGTCCACGTACTCCCTGGTTGAGGTCGCCACCCAGGCGCCATCCTGCTTTTTTACCAGTGCCTTATCCAAATTGTAGGTTTGCAATTGATAACGCGGAAAGTCGAAGAGTCTGGTGATGTTTTGCATACCTGGTTTCTGAATGGTAATTGCAAAATAGGAAAAGCAAATGGTATACTAAAATATCGGTGTACAATTTCCAGCGAATGTCCTGGATTTTGGTTCGGACGGTGACCAGGGCTAAATCCGGGAATTATGGGAGGTGTAACTTCATCCCCTCGTGCGTGGGCTTAAACCCCAATCTTTCATAGAATTTCAGGGCTGCAGGTCGCTTTTTATCCGTAGTAAGCTGTACCATATGTGCACCGCGTTCCCTGGACCTGTTGATCGCCCATTCCAATAAAAAACGGCCGATGCCTGTTCCCCGGGAGTCCTCATGCACCCTGACCGCCTCGATTTGCGCGCGAATTCCGCCTTTATAGGTGAGGTATTGAATAAAACTTAGCTGTAGTGTGGCTCTTATTTCTCCCCGGGCATTCTCCAGGACCACCAGCTCCTGATTGTGGTCTGCCATGATGCGTTCAAAGGCTTCGATATATGTTTGTGGTAGGGGATCAAGAACCTCTTCCCTCAATTGACCGAGGGGATCGTTGGCGATCATCGCAACAATGGCCGGAATGTCTTTGGCATCGGCTTCGCGAATTCTAAACATGATAGGCTCAATTTTAAGTATTGGAAACCCGGGTTCATCTCAGCGTTGAATGACGCCATGTCTCAGCGATATTGATCCGCCGGCACTCCTGACCCGAAAAGCCTGCATAAATGCAAAACGGTAAATTTGGCGATCGGGTGCCATACTTTTTACCGTTCGCTGCTTACCGCCAACTTCTTATGTTCCTCAACCCATTTCCTTGCATTGACAAAGGCTTCCAGCCAGGGAGATACTTTGTCATCCCTGTCAGCAGGATAATAGGCCCAGTTCCATGGAAATATGGAGCGCTCCAAATGGGGCATGGTCACCAGGTGCCTTCCTGTGGCATCACACATCATTGCGGTATTAAAATCACTGCCATTCGGATTTGCGGGATAGGATGCATATCCATAGGTCGCCACAATATTGTATTTGTCTTCCGGGTATGGAAATGTAAATTTCCCTTCACCGTGCGAAACCCAGATACCCAAGGTGGAGCCCGCCAGTGCTGACAACATTACGGAATTGTTCTCCTGTATTTTTACGGATGTAAAATTGCTCTCGTGCTTGCCTGAATCGTTATAGGTGAGTCTGCCGTGAATATCGTGATCCGGGTTTATTAAATCAAGTTCCATAAACAATTGGCAACCATTGCAGATACCAATGGACAGGGTATCCTTCCTGGCAAAGAAATTCTTCAGCGCGGTATTGGCTTTGTCATTGTATTTAAAAGCACCTGCCCAGCCCTTGGCACTCCCCAATACGTCTGAATTTGAAAATCCGCCAACCGCCCCAATAAATTGCACGTCGCTGAGCGTCTCCCTGCCTGTGATAAGGTCCGTCATATGAACATCCCTGACGTCAAAACCGGCCAGGTACATAGCGTTGGCCATTTCGCGCTCCGAATTACTCCCTTTTTCCCTGAGGATGGCTGCCCTGGGGCGCGGAAGCCCCGGAGTAACCCGAAATGGCAGTTTGTTGGCATAATCTTGCGGGAATTGGTAGGTGAGGGGTTGCGTCTTATAATTTTCAAACCTCACACGTGCAAGGCCTTCAGCGGTTTGCCGGTTATCGAGCAAAAAGGAGGTCTTGTACCAGGTATCACGAAGTGCGGCGACATTCAACCCCATTTCAACGCCGTCATTCTTAATGTTGAGTATTGCTTTCCGTTGTACTTTACCAATGCTTTTAAAGTCGATCTGGGCCTCTTTTAAAACCGCTTTAATACCGGCATCCCTGCCCTGGAATACGACACCGGCATTTTCAGAAAACAAGAGTTTAATGGTATCGGGCTCGTTTAAGGCGGTTAGGTCCAATTCGGCACCCAGTTCCAGATCAGCATAACAAAGTTCGAGCAGGGTAGTGATCAGCCCCCCGGAACCAACGTCATGGCCTGCCAGGATCTGCCCTTTTTTGATCAATGCCTGTAGCGTATTAAAAACGTTCCTTACATAGGCGGCATCTGCAACGGTTGGAGATTCATTTCCGATGGCATTCAGGACCTGTGCAAAAGAACTTCCACCCAGTTTATAGGCATCCTTACTCAGGTTGATATAGTAAATTTCACCGCCCTCTTTTTGCAATACGGGTTCAACAACTTTTGTTATCCCGTTACAATGGCCTGCCGCCGAAATAATGACGGTACCCGGTGCTATGACCTCTTCATCTCTGTATTTCTGCTTCATGGACAGGGAATCCTTCCCGGTGGGCACATTGATCCCTAATTCGATGGCAAAATCGGATACAGCCTGTACTGCCTCATAGAGTCTTGCGTCTTCCCCTTCATTTTTACATGGTCACATCCAGTTGGCCGATAAAGACACCGAAGACAAACCATGCTCCAGGGGTGCCCAGACAAGGTTGGTAAGTGCTTCAGTGATGCTATTTCTACTGCCGGCAGCCGGGTCTATAAGACCGGAAATAGGAGAATGGCCGATGGAGGTTGCAATCCCCTCTTTTCCTTTAAAGTCGAGCGCCATCACCCCACAGTTATTCAATGGCAATTGAAGAGGACCGGTACATTGTTGTTTTGCAACAAGGCCTCCCACACAGCGGTCCACTTTATTGGTCAACCAATCCTTGCAGGAAACTGCTTCCAATTGCAACAATTGATCCAGATAACCGTGGAAATGCTCCAGTGAATAGGAGGGGGCCCTGTACGACCTGTTGAGGCTAACATCGCTCATAATAGTTATTGGGGAGCTCCCGAACATGTCATCCAAAGCCAAATCCATGGGTGTCTGGCCACCGGATTCAGAACGAATGGTAAATTTATGGTCGCCGGTTACCCCACCCACCACGTACATCGGGGAGCGTTCGCGTTCCGCGATCCGCCGCAGTAAATCTAAATGGTCCTGACTGATAACGAGGCCCATTCGTTCCTGTGATTCGTTCCCGATGATCTCTTTGGCCGAAAGTGTGGGATCGCCAAGGGGTAACCTATCCAGATCAATCGTTCCCCCGGTAGCTTCCACCAGTTCCGACAGACAATTTAAATGGCCGCCGGCCCCGTGATCATGAATAGAGACGATTGGGTTGTCCCCGCTTTCCACCATCCCCCGAATAGCATTGGCGGCTCGTTTCTGCATTTCCGGATTTGAGCGCTGTACGGCATTGAGTTCAATTGCCGCACTAAATTCTCCGGTGTCCGCACTGGATACCGCGGCCCCTCCCATGCCAATACGATAATTATCTCCGCCCAGGATCACTATTTTATCTCCCGATGCGGGCTGCCCCTTCAGCGCCTGGCTGGCTTTGCCATAGCCAATACCCCCGGCTTGCATGATTACCTTGTCATAGCCCAGTTTCCGTTCGTTTTCTTCATGTTCAAAGGTCAGGATAGAACCCGAAATCAGGGGTTGTCCAAATTTGTTACCAAAGTCCGATGCCCCGTTTGAAGCCTTGATCAGGATGTCTGCCGGTGTCTGATAAAGCCAATCCCTTTCCGGCATCCCCTCTTCCCAGGGCCTGCGCGATTCCAATCTTGAATAGGAAGTCATGTACACCGCGGTTCCCGCCAATGGCAGTGAACCTTTGCCGCCTGCGAGCCTGTCCCTGATTTCCCCGCCTGAACCCGTTGCAGCGCCATTGAAAGGTTCTACGGTGGTGGGAAAATTATGCGTTTCTGCCTTCAGTGATATCACCGACTCAAAGTTGCTTTCCCTGTAGAAGTCGGGTTTATCCGCTGTCTGAGGTGCAAACTGGGTTATTTCGGGCCCTTTTAAGAAGGCTACATTGTCTTTATAGGCCGAGATGATGTCATTAGGATTTTCCCGGGAAGTTTTCCTAATCAATTTGAACAGGGAGGAAGGTTTTTCCTCCCCGTCAATAATAAAGGTGCCATTAAAAATTTTGTGCCGGCAATGCTCGGAATTAACCTGGCTAAAACCGAAAACTTCCGAGTCCGTTAATTTTCTGCCCAATTTTTTGGAGAGCCGGTTCAGATAGGCTACTTCATCGTCACTCAGGGCAAGTCCTTCCTGCTGATTATAGGCGCTGATGTCCTCAATATTCAGGATG
This sequence comes from Eudoraea sp., assembly GCA_035312365.1. GTDB lineage: Bacteria > Bacteroidota > Bacteroidia > Flavobacteriales > Flavobacteriaceae > JAFMPW01. Next base: position 6,103 of record DATGCB010000100.1, read on the forward strand.
GGTTCGGGAACGACGTCAATTTTAAAAAGATCCTGGTCCAGTCGTTCATATTTTTGTGACAGCATAGGGTCAAAACCCGTATAACCGGCTGTCACACTCTTGTATTCCTCAACCCTGAGGATCCCGGATATCCCCATATTCTGGGTAATTTCTGTAGCATTGGTGCTCCAGGGAGTGACCATGGCAGCCCTGGGACCAACAAAAAAGGCGTCGAGAGACGCCATGTTTATTTTAGGTTGGTTGCCGAACAACCATATTAGTTTTTCAATATCCGTCTGTAAAAACTCGCCTGCGCTTTGGACCGCAAATACTTTATTGGCAACATTCCCGAAAAAGTGAATCATTGGCAACCTGAATTGTTAGCATTAAGAAAACACAAATTTACGTCTTTTTGGGGAATGATTTTCTGAGAGTAATTAACAGAATAAAGAATTAATTGTTAATTACTGCGATGGTTTGGGATCCCATCGACTCCAAAAGGATGTATTCCGGCTTCTGCACTCCGGGGATGTAACACCCCCTAGCCTTTTTGCAGAGATGCCATGTAAAACCCGTCGAATCCGCTTTGTGAAGCGTAGATGTGTTCTTCATTAACCATCTGAAATGTTTTGCCTTCTTCTGAAGCCAGGAAGGACGCCACCTGAGATGAATTTTCATGTGGAAGGATAGAGCAGGTAGCATACACCATTTTTCCCCCGGGTTTAACCATCCTGCTGTAACTTCTCAGGATCTCCTGTTGCAATTCGGTCACTTTGTCAAGAAATTCGGGCTGCAACTTCCATTTCGCATCCGGATTTCTCCGCAGTACGCCCAGGCCGGTGCAGGGCGCATCAATCAGCAACCTGTCTGCACTATTTTGCAATTTCTTCACGACTTTGGTGGAATCGATTATGCGGGTTTCAATATTATGGGCGCCGCTTCTTCTTGCCCTGCGTTTTAACTCTTTAAGCTTGTTTCCATAAATATCAAGGGCTATTAATTGTCCTTTGTTCTCCATCAGGGCCGCCAGATGCAATGTTTTACCTCCTGCACCCGCACAGGCATCTATCACCCGGTAACCGGGCTTTACTTCCACAAAAGGAGCCACGCGTTGGGAGGAAGCATCCTGTACTTCAAATAAACCATTCTTAAAGGCTTCTGTGGTAAACACATTGCTTCTTTCCCTTAATTGAAGTGCGTCGGGATATCCGGGGATCGGATCCGTAAGTGCGTCTTCAACCGCCAGCATACCCGCCAGTTTTTCCCGGGTGATCTTTAAGCGGTTCGCCCTGAGGATCACCTTTGCCTGCGTATTCAGGGCAGCAATTTCCCTGGTCCATAAATTTTGGCCCAGGGTTTCCGAGGCAAGTTCGTCCATCCAGTCCGGAACAGATTCCCTGAATTTCCGGATTGCTGAAAGTTCGTCGAACCTCCCCTTGATCCTTCTGGAAGGCGTGGGTTCGATCTGCTTCCAATCGGGTAACTGAATACCCCGAAGCACCCCCCAAACTGCGAAAATCCGGAATAACTTAGGCCTGGAATAAGGCGCCCTCACCTCAGCGATTTCGGCATAAAGGCGTTTCCATCTGACGATGTCATAGGTTGTCTCGGCTATAAATCCTCTGTCACGCGATCCCCAGCGCCTGTCTCTCCTGAGTAACTTTTCTACCACCTTGTCAGCATATTCCCCTTCATTAAAAATAAGATGGAGTCCATCAACAACGGCAAACACAAGATTTCTATGCAATCGCATGCTAAAAATTTAGGGGGCAAAGGTATGTTATTCATGAGGATTCCTTTTATTTTTGGTGAAAATTATCGGATGCGCTACCTGGCGATTGGGTTCCTTATTTGTGTACTTTCTTCCTGTAGGGAAAAGACAGGCAGAAAGGTATTTACAGCAGTCACCATTGAAGTAATCTATGAAGATTCCCTGAGTATCCGTGCCATTGAACTCATGCCGGGAAGCCTTGCTTTTGCTGCAAACAAAGGCATTTTTGGCGCTGTTGATTTAACTACCCATACCGTAAGGACCCGGGTTCAGGACTATGATAGTGTACTGCCGGAATTCAGATCGGTAGCCCATACGGGGACTGATTTTTTTATGCTTTCTGTGGCATCTCCGGCCCTTCTTTACAAAACAGGGGACGGCGGTAGTATGGACCTTGTTTATCTGGAAAATGATTCGCTGGTTTTCTATGATGCCATGAAATTCTGGAACGACAGGGAAGGCATTGCTGTCGGGGATCGTATGGAAGGGTGTCTCTCTGTCATCATTACCCGCGATGGCGGCCATACGTGGAATAAACTTCCCTGTTCCCTATTGCCCGGGGCTGCTGAGGGCGAAGGTGCTTTTGCGGCCAGCAATACCAACATTGCCATTCATGGTTCCCGGACCTGGATAGGTACCACGGCAGGCAGGGTCTATTATTCCGGGGACAAGGGCGGTACATGGGCGGTATATGACACTCCCATAGCGAGCGACAAACCCACCCAGGGTATTTATTCCCTTGATTTTTATAATGACGAACTGGGAATCGCGGTAGGAGGGGATTACACCGATCCTGAAAATGCAATGTCTAACAAAGCTCTGAGTACGGATGGCGGCAAGACCTGGGAGTTAATATCCAATGGAAAAGAACCTCCCTATAAAAGCTGTGTCCAATTTGTCCCGGATGCAGAGGGAAAAGAAATTGTGGCTGTCGGGTTTACCGGAATCAGCTATTCTGCCAACAGGGGCCGTACCTGGAACCAACTTTCTGATGCTTCTTTTTACACGATACGTTTTTTAAACGACTCCATTGCCTATGCGGCCGGCAAAAACAAAATTGCGAAGATCACCTTCCAATAAAAAGAAGATCACCTTCCAATAAAAAAGGGTAATGAGCGGGCATTACCCCTTTTTTCACTTACATAAATGACCACCCTGTGGACAATCAGCCCAAAGTAACCTAACTAACATGCCTGTACGAATACTTCACCCTTTTTGATCTTCTGGTAGTAAGATGGCAGATTTCCCCCGGGGTTTAATCCCGAATAAAAAGAAATGGATGTTCCAGGTAAAATGCTTTGGCCGGTCCTGCTGAAATAATAGGGGTATACCCTGGGATACAGGCTAATTGAAAAGACCCCAACGATTTATTAACCGTTGAGGTCCTACTTAATTCACAGCATTTTTTGATCATTTGCCTTTTCTGCGCTGTTGAATTTCCCTGAGCAGGCGTTTTTTGAAATCTTCCTCGGCCTTAATGAGCAAAAAGGTTTTTTTAGCGGAAATCACTTCCCTTAACTTTTCAATATACGCTATATGTACCAGCTGCTTCTCTTTTTCAAGGGCTATCAATTCGTTAAGGAGCCCATTCGCCTCATCATCGGTGAGGAGGTCAAAATCCCTGAGCCTTGCGCGGATATCGAGCATTTCCTTACGACGCATGGATTCTATTCTGTCTTCGTGCTGGTTATAAACGGGCCAAAAGGTCTGGGCCTCCTCACTGGAAAGGTTCAATCGCTCTGTTATAAAGGCTACTTTTAGCGTTTTGATCCGTTCTCTTGAGGGTCCGCGTTGCCCGAACAGGGCTGTTGAAGTAAAAAACAACAGCACAATCACCCCAACTTTGCTAAAATTATTCATCGATCTGGTTTTTATATTCGTTTAAACGACTTCTTTCCGACCCATCGGGATCTGCCCCCCCCCCCGCCGACGGTAATGCCTTCATTTAAAAATTTAATTGCCCGGCACCCGGCAGCCTAATTAGCATCCTCTGCACCCATTTCAGCGGTGCCCAGGTTCAGCTCATCAAAATCATCCACATGGTCCTCTAAATAATCCATGATGTTTTCTTCGTCAAGTTTTTCATCCAGGATGTCATTCACTTCTAAAGCCTCCATCGTAATTGCTTCTGCAATTTCATAACTGCTCAGGCCAGGATCGCTTTCTTCCAGATAACGTTCAATTTCTGTGCTCGCCAGGCTTTCAAAGGTCGGGAGATTCGTCCTGTTCCACTGAAGACCAAGTACCACCAGTATTACAGCCGCTATGGAGGCAGCTGCAAAATAATACTTTCTATAAGGATGCAGCGGAACTACTTTTCCTTTTTTACCCACGGTGCGATCTGCGACCTTTTTATTCAGGGTGTCAAAATACCCCTCCGGGACCTTAAAACCATTTTCCCCGGGAAAATACGCATGTTCTTCCCTGATTTTATTCAGAAGTCTGTCCGTGAAGCCCTCAAAATATCCCTCCGGGGTATTAAATGCGTTATTTTTATCGTTCTTCTTCATGTGCTACAATTAGACGGCAAATTCTTCAAAAGGTTTATTCCTCCCTAAGATATCCTTCAATTTTCTTTACGGCTAAATGGTAGGATGCTTTTAATCCACCGACCGATGTTTCCAAAATTTCCGAGATCTCTTCATATTTTAATTCTTCGAAATACTTCATATTAAATACAAGTTTCTGTTTTTCAGGCAAAAGTGCGATGGCCTTTTGTAGTTTCAATTGGATGGCACTACCTTCAAAATAAACATCCGCTTCCAGATTATTCGCCCTTATTTCCTGGAATTCGTCCTTTGGAA
>DATGCB010000101.1:0-4025 GCA_035312365.1 Eudoraea sp.
TTTTGCCTTTTTTATTCCTGATGATCTCGTCATAGGCCTTTTGCAAACTCAGACCCGGAACGGTGTCCGTTCTCAGGTCCAGATGTCCCCATGCCCTTTTCTCAGCATCTGTGAGATCAGCAATTTTTAAAGGGGCTTTATCTATATTTTCTACAGGCGTTAGTACCAGGGCTGTAGAACCGCAGCCTACTAACAACAGAGACGATAAACATAGCCCCGCTACAAATTTCATCCACGTTATATTCATATTTGATTATTCATTTACACGACTAAAATAACTTCCCGGATAGGGCGCTTTGAACTGTTCCACGCATCCGCGATCGGCCATGGTGACAAAACAGGTTTTACCGTCCTTCCCGCCAAATGCAATGTTCGAAGGTTTTTTACCGGTTAATTGGACTTCATGCAGTATCTGAGCCCCGGGGGAAACAATAAGGACCGTGCCTTTGTCATAACGGGTAAGGTACAGATTGCCCTGTGTATCACAGCGCATTCCGTCCAGGCCAAAGTCCTCAAAAGAAAGAAAGGCAGTTTTATTGGTTACACTGCCATCTTCCTGAATATCGTATTTCCAGATCATTCTTTGAACCGATTCGTTCACATATAAATTTTTGGCATCCCGACTTACTTCAATGCCATTGGTAGTTCCCATGCCGGTCTCCAAAAGTACCAATTCCCGCTGCGGCGTTACCATCCATAACTGTCCTGTACCTTCAGACCAGTTCGGGTCACTGAGATACAGGGTCCCATCCGGGCTTATGGCCAGATCATTGGGTTGGTTCATGGTAGAGTCCTGCGCCCAGATTTCAGGATTTTTGAGGTCCTTTTTAAAACGGTATACCTTATGCCCCAAATAATCAGCCACAAACATATTACCACTTTTATCAAACCTTATGCCATTGCCGATACTCCCTTCGGGCAGGGTAACATATATTTCGCCTTTTCCGTCTTTATCTACCATTCCTATGGTACCTTCCTTTTCAAAATTCACGGCAAAAAGGGTGCCTTCTGCATTGACAGCAGGGCCTTCAATCCCTTTGGTAAATGAAAATTCCGGGGTAAAGTCGCTGCTCCTGATCTCCCTGGTATTGCAGGAAATCACAGCGGTTAAAAGTGTGGGGAGCCACAGTGTTTTAATTGAAGATCTCATCAAATGTGTGTGCTTTTTTTAATCGAATGCCTTTTTCAGTACGCTGTAAAGTACATATTTCATGGTGTGCATCGTGTTCCATAAAGAGATAAAAATCAGCGTCCACCGCTTTTTCCAGAAAGGCTGTTTTTTCGGTAAGGGTGAGCAGGGGCCGCGTATCATACCCCATGATAAAGGGGATGGGAATATGGCCGGCGGTTGGGACCAGATCCGCCACAAATACCAGCGTTTTTCCCTTGTAACTGATGTGCGGGATCATTTGCTTCTCTGTATGTCCGTCCACATATAAAATATCAAACCCAAGTGGTGACCGCTCCTGATATGCATGGTCGCCCCTGGGGATAAATTTCAGCTGCCCGCTTTCTTCCATCGGAAGTAAATTCTCCTTTAAAAAAGAAGCCTTTTCCCGGGCATTGGGGTGTACCGCCCATTCCCAATGGGCCTTATTGGACCAGAAGACCGCATTTTTAAAGGCAGGTTCGTATCCAGTCCGGGGGTTGTTCCATTGTATACTGCCTCCGCAGTGGTCAAAATGCAAATGGGTCATAAATACATCCGTAATATCGTCCCGTTGAAAACCCAGGGAATTAAGTGACGCATCCAAACTGTGGTTCCCCCAGCGGTAGTAATAGCCAAAAAACTTATCGGACTGTTTGTCTCCAAGGCCGGTGTCGATCAATATAAGCCGATCCCCGTCTTCCAGCAGCAGGCTCCGGGCGGCAATATCAATCATGTTATTGCTATCGGCCGGATTGGTTCTTGTCCATAACGATTTAGGGACCACCCCAAACATGGCCCCGCCATCCAGCTTAAAATTACCGGTTTCAACAGGATATAATGTCATTGAGAAATGTCTTTTCCGGCCGCAAAATAAGAAAAGCTAAAAGGATTCGGTTCGGAACAGGCTCTTTTTAACAGATCAATAGGAAATTTTTACCGCCTGATCTTCCAGCAAACACTGAAGTTGCTGCCCGAAGTAGATCATGCGCTTAATTTCCTGAACTCCAAGGAGACGCTCTTTTTTGAGGATCATGAGCGCATTCCCATTGGACTCAATATGATAATAGGGGTGGCTTTCCAGGAAAAGGACCATCTCATCAGAAAACAGGGACCGGATCCCGTCCTCATCCTCACCACTCAGATAAAATCGCTTGTTGAAATCCGGATGGTTGTCTATGTCCATGTCCTTAAACCCGGCAAGACTGTACAAAAATTTGAGCAATCCTTCCTTATCAAGTGTAAAGACAGGAATGTCAGAGGCCAGCCGTATGTGCATCACCGTTGTTTTTACAACCTCTCTTGCAATAAATTCTCCTTCTGTGAACTCTACATCCAAGACGCTGCAACGCCTCATTTCATCGAATAAATTGTTGTAGAAATAGCTTATCTGCCGCGTCCTGAAGAAGATGAAATCCCGGAGAAATTCCGTGTCGGTATTTTTATTGGCTATGTAGTTCCAATCATAATCTTTGGCAGTGGATTTGAGGTCCTCCTGCCGCTTGGTAAAGTACCGCTCAATGGGATTCAGGGCAGCTAACGGGATTATTTTCCGAATGGCAAATGGATGCGTAGAATCCGTTTCGTGCTTATCCAATCCAATTATTTCGACACTCCCCCCTTTTTTCGAGAAGATACCCGCGTAATTTTCCAAACCTTCCATGACCGTATCATCGACAAAACTACACATGGAGAAGTCGAGCACAACATCCTCGTTTTCGGGAACGACATCCAATTTGTTCTTGAGTTTATAAAAATTCAGAAAACTGCAAAAGTACTTAACACTCACATAGAAATTACCTTCATCTTTTTCCTTGAACAACAAAATATTGGGTTTAAAAAGATGACTGATAAACAGGGAGAAACTTTTGTTGATTATGATATGGATGACAATTGTGACCAAAATACCCGCGCTAATTCCGGTAATAAGATTGGTAAACAGGGTGGTTAGCAGGGTGGCCATAAAAATGATCATCTGTTCCTTTCCTATTTTAGCCACCTTTTTAAAGGTTTTAGGGGTAGCCAGTTTGTAGCCCGTATAGACCAGAATGGCTGCAAGGGCAGCCAGCGGAATTCTCTTCAGCTGATCCTGGAATATCAGGATAAAAGCGATCAGGAAAAGGGCGTGAAAAAAATTGGAAGAACGATTGGTGGCTCCGGTATTTGCATTTACAGAACTCCTTGCGATGACGGTGACCACATTAAGTCCACCCAAAAAACCACTGACCGCAGACGCTATTCCCAGGGCCTTGAGATCTTTATTTACATTGGATCTCCTGTTAGCCGGATCAAGTTTATCAACCGCTTTAATGCTTAACAATGATTCAATACTGGCAATAAGTGTGATCGCAAAGACCGCCAGGATAAATTTTCTGTCAAGGATGAGTGAAAAATCCGGGAAGGCCATATTATCCAGTACATTATCCGGGATGACCACCAGGTATTTGGCTTCTATGGGATAGGGAACGCCCAGCCAGTGGTAACCGTAGCTGAGGCCTACGGTGAGAATGAGGATCCACATGGGTGCCGGGATCAGTTGAATTATCCGGTTTCTCAATTTTGAATAATATACCATGATCAGCAAACTGCCAAACCCTATGAGCGCTGCAGCCTGCATTCCGGCATCCCCGCTTTGAAATACGGTTAAAATACCATTTGGTATTTTACCAAGCAGGGAGATGATACTTCCGGTTGTATCCATATTTCCGAGCATAATATGAAACTGTTTTGAGAGGATACCAATACCGATGGCTGCCAGCATTCCTTCGATGGCGGAAGCCGGGAAAAAATCTGCCAGGCGCCCCATTTTAAGGAAACCAAGGAGGATCATCATCAGCCCGGAGCATACGATGGCAGCCAGGGTAAAGAGATATCCCTA